>JAPOZF010000297.1 GCA_026706165.1 Gemmatimonadota bacterium | reverse complement strand
ATCATCAGGGTCGGGATCCCCTTACTCGACCGGGGCGCCGTCCTTCCAGCCGGCGATGAAACCGGCGACCCATCGAGAGAAAGGCGGAGACGTGAAGACGACAGCCGTGATATGGCCGGCCGCGGGGGAAGTCGAGGTGCGCAGCCACGAGCTTCCGGAGCCCGGGCCCGGCGACCTGCTGCTGGAAGCGGAGTGCACCTTGATCAGCCCGGGCACCGAGCGCGCCTGGTTCCTCGCCATGTCCAACACCACATCGGTTTTCCCGAGGCAGACGGGGTACAACTTTGCCGGGCGCGTCGCCGCGGTCGGCGCAGAGGTCGACGGCTTCGCCGTCGGAGACCGGGTGGTGAGCGCGGCGCCCCACGCCCGGCACGCGGTGCGGGCAGCTGCCGAGGTCTTTCCGATTCCCGACGGCCTCGCCACCGAGGAGGGGGTCTTCTTCTTCATGGGGGCCATCGCCCTGCAGGGTGTGCGGCGCCCCGGGATCGAACTCGTGCACATGAAGGGAAACGTCGTCTACGGCGCCCACAACAGCGCCAGGCCGGAAAGCTCCCGACACGGCGGGTGGACCCTGACCGACGACGCCCTGGCCGTCCTGCAACTGCTCCGCCACGGGCGCCTGCAGGTCGGTCACCTGGTCTCTCACCGCTTTCCCGCAGCGCAGGCGGCCGATGCCTACGAGGGGCTCAAAAACCGGGACCCGTCCATGGTGGGGGTGCTGCTCGACTGGGGGGGCGGGTCGATCTGAAGGGGACTGCCTGCCGGGACGCTACCCTTCCTTCAATCCCAGCTCGCCGATCGGTATGGCCTCGTCGATCAGCATGATCGGTATGCCGTCCTCGACGGGGTAGAGGAAAGCCCCGTCCTCCCGCACCAGTCCGCCGTCCACCTTTTTCTCCACCTTACCGCCTCCCCGGTTCGAGACCTGTCCCTGCTCTATCAGGGCGTTCAGCTCTTCGATCAGTCCCGTGTCGGCCAGGTGCACCGGTTCCTTGGTCTCAGGGCAGGCCAGGATGTCGAGTAACTCCTTGTCTATCATGATGTTGCGAATTCTCCGCGGGGAACGGGTTCTAAGCCTTGCAAGTGGGGGCTTGAATTTAGAAGGGGCCACCCCGGGGAACAAGCAGCGGAAAGATCTTCCCACAAGGGGGGTTGTTGTTTCCCTCGTGGAGAACGGCGCTTCTGAAACAGTTCCCCTCGAATTGGCGGAAGGGCAACCGGATCCAAATGCCTATTCTCAATAAAAACAACAGATTACCAAATATAGGTAGATCGGGATTGCAACTGGGAGAAACCAATGCCCCTCTCGGGTCCGAACCTTGCTGGATGCAGGCCGGGAGTCCGCGGCCAGGCTGCGGCTTCCGCCGGAAAAACAGCCATCCACGGAAAGGGGCATGCGGTGGAACCGGTCGATCAGGATTCAGCGGAGGTTCGCAGGGAGCGCCTTGCGCTCATCGTCGATCGCTGCCTGGAAAGCGAGGCGGCCTACAAGCTCTTCGACATGCTCGGATCGATATGCGGGCTGGACGACGGCGTGAGGCGCGAATACATGAGACTGGCAAGGGAATCGGGGCTGTACTCCGAGGAAGAGATCGAGGCCGTCGAACGCCTGATCGCCTCCGGCGCGGCGCGGTGCTTCAAGGAGGTGATCGACCAGGTCCGCGAGGAGCGGATCGAGCGCGAGATCAGGGACCTGGTTTCCTGATCTGGGAAAAATGCGAACGGCAGGATCGCGGGAGGTTTGACGGAACCTCGGGATTCCCTGAATCGCCGGTGCCGAAGCGGAGACCGATCCGGGGTTGACCGGACACGCGGAGCCTCACCAGCCTCGCGCGACCCACCCGAAATAGAAAAAGCCCGAGGACAGGCATCCTCGGGCAGCAGGGATTAGTCAGAGACGGGGCCGGATTCGTTCGGCCGGTGTCACACTTTGATTCCGTTCTCTTCGAGAACCCGCAGAACCCCCTTCTTGTTCATCGTCCGCAGCGTCCGGGCCGTAAGCTTGAGGGTGATTGTGCGGTTCTTCTCGGGTATGTAAATCCGTTTCTTGACGAGATTCGGCAGCTGAACCCGCTTTGTCTTGCGCTGGGAGTGGCTGACATGGTTGCCAACCATTCTTTTCTTGCCGGTTACCTGGCACACCCGAGCCATTTTTCGACCTCCTGAAGGGACAGAAACATAGAGGAGACAAGAAGATACGTCAAGGAACGCCTTGACAGGCGGGGTCTCCTGGGCCAACGTACTCAGAGGACGAACGCCGCCGATGCGCAGGCAGGCCGAAGGCTGCGGGGGGAGTCGCCTCGAGCGAAAAACCGCCGGAAGCCGGACGGATCGGGGGCGGTGCGGAATCTGCCGGCGGCCGGAGACATGCCCGAGATTGTGGATCCCGCGCCAGGCTCGAGCGTCCTTTCGAGATACGAACCGGTAACTCTCTCCAGACCTTGAAGTTCCCACGCAAGTGATCTTCAACCGTACTCCGCGGGACGGGATTGCGTTCGTCCTCTCGCTCGCGGCCCTGACCGCGGCGGTGGAAGCGCAGCCTCCCTGGCCCGCAGTGGACTCACCCCGGCCCGGCGGGCCTGAAATCCCCGCCGGACTAGCCGGGCAGCTTTCCCAGGCCCGAGCCGTCCTGGCCAGTTCCTGGACGGCGTCTGCCGAAATGATCGGGCACGGTCCCGGCAGCGTTCGCCTTCTCTACGAGGCCGGGCCGGGGACTCCATCCGGTCCCGTTCCGGTTGAGCCGGTCCCCTTCGATCATCTCCGCGACCTCCACCGCAGCTGCACCGTCGGTATTCCCCCGGACAGCGAAGTCGAGATGGAGGTCATCGAAGCCCGCGTCGCCGCTCGAGTCCACGCCCCCGAGGCGGCCGAGCTCTTCGCCGGCCTCGCCCAGGGCCCGGTCGCGCTCGGGGAACGCGGCCTTCTGCGAAGGCAGGGAGTAGTTGCGGTCGGGTTCGGACCTCGGCTCGACGGCGAGGAACTCACCGTTTTCGACCGCATCGAGGTCGAGCTGCGCTTTTCCGCTTCCCCGGGAGCGAAACGGCGTTCCTGGCTCGACAAGTGGGGGGAGCTGCTGTACCGAAACACCCTCGTCAACTACGAGCAGGCGAGATCCTGGCGTCTCCCGGAGGGGAGCCTCGGGGCGGCCAAGGCAGCCGATGAGCAGGCGCTGAGCGGCGAGGTGCTCAGGCTCACGGTCCGCAGCAACGGCATGTACAAAGTTACCGGGGCCGACCTGGCCGAAGCGGGCATCGATCTGGAGACGGTTGCCCCTGAACGCCTGCGCATGCTGTACGGAGGGGGCCGGGTTCTGGGTCTCCAGCGCGCTGTAATCCCAGGTATCTCCCGCCGCGAAATACCGGTCCTGGTCGAGGACGGCGGCGACGGCCGCTTCGACGCGGACGACTTCCTGCTGTTCTACGGCGAGGCGACCCAACGCTGGGAGTACGGGCGCGACGCGAAGCAGTATTTCTGGCGGCAGAATCCCTTCACCGAGGAGAACGTCTACTTCCTCGATACCGGGGCCGAGGTGGAGGGTCTCAGGATGAGTCGAAGCAGCGGAGCTCTGGACAACGGTTCGCCACGCCGGATCGACAGCTACCGCGAGCGGATCCATCTCGAGGACGACCGCATGATCCGGTTGCTGACGTGGAGCATAAAGACCGGTTACGACTGGTACTGGGAGGACTTCGGGGGGAACGCCCGCAACTTTTCCGTGATCGTGCGCGAAGCGGTCCCGGGGACCCCCGTCGACATCCGGGTCCGTTTCTGGGGATCGAAGAGAGCCATCCACAGGTTCGATCTGTACTGGAACGACGAGCTGGCAGGACAGGTCAGGATGGACAGCATGTTCGTGGCCACCCTCCGGGCGCAGGCCCCGCAGGGCCCGAAGGAAGGCCTGAATCAGCTCGGAATCTTCCAGCGCGACAACAAGGGGACGCGCCTGGACTGGATCGAGGTCGAATTCGACCGCCGGCTGTCGGCAGAGGGGGGCGAGCTGACCTTCGCCTGGCCGCCGTCTGCGATGCTTGAGAATGAGGACGCGGTAACGGCGGAGTTTGTCCTGTCGGGGTTCGCCGAAGAGGGCAAACCCCGGATCTTCGAGATCTCCGCGCTGGGGTGGCCGAGGGAAATCGTCGGTTTCGACTGGGACGGGACCGCGGGAACCGCGGTCTTCCAGGACCGGTTCGAAGGCGGGGGAGTTCCGCCTCGATACATCGCCAGTGTGCCCTCCCGATGGAAGCGGCCGGCAAACATACGGCTCGATTTCCCGAGCAGGTTGCGCACCCCGGACAACGGCGCGGATTACATCGTTCTCACCCATGCCGATTTTCGCGCTGCCGCCGACCGCCTGGCGGAGTGGCGCGCCGCCGGGGACCGTTTCGGACCGATGCAGGCGATTTCCGTCGACGTCGAGGACGTGTACGACGAATTCTCCGGGGGGCTGGTCGATCCGATGGCGATCCGGTCGTTCGTCAACTACGCGGTCGACAACTGGGACCCTGCTCCCTGGTTCATCTGCCTGATGGGTGACGGGACCTACGACTACAAGAACAGCACGGGCACCAGCCACCCGAACTGGATGCCGGCGTACCAGGAAGGCATAAGCATGTTCGACGAATGGTACGTGCGCGTGGAAGGAGAGGACCGGATTCCCGACCTGGCCATCGGCAGATTGCCGGTGCAGTCGGCCACGGAGGCGGAGGGGGTGGTCGACAAGCTGATCTCGTACGACTCGGATCCGGAGGTCGGTCCATGGCAGAGCCGGGGGCTGCTGGTAGCCGACGACCTGCGCCATCCGTCGAAACTGGAACTCAGGGAATCCTACTTCATTCGCGACGCCGAGTCGCTGGCGAGGCGCGTCTTCCCTGCCGACCTCGATCTCGTCAAGCTCTACATCGCCCAGTTTCCGCTCGAGGGGAGCACCAAGCCGCAGGCAAGGGATGCCTTCGTGCGCCGCTTCAACGAGGGGGCGCTGATCGTCACCTACCTCGGACACGGGAGCCTCGACGTGCTCGCCCACGAGAAGATGTTCCTGCTTTCAAGAGACGCCGACCTGATCGACAACGGCAGGCGGCTGCCGTTCATGTACACTGCCGCGAGCCAGGTCGGGGTGTTCGACGATCCGGACCAGCAGTCGATCCCGGAGGTTCTGATGAACCGCCCCGACGGCGGGGTGATCGGGTTCATATCGGCAGCCCGGGTAGGCTTCCACAGCAGCAATATGTACCTCGCCTGGGAGTTTCACCGGCTGATGTTCAGTTCGGAGGAGAGTAACCTTCCTCTGGGAATGGCGCTGACCATCGCCAAGCAGAACGTCAGCGGCAACCAGGACGACCGCACCAACATGCAGCGCTACTGCCTGATCGGCGACCCGGCGTTGCGCCTCGCCAGACCCCGGTACGTCGTCGCCCTCGAGGTGCCGGATTCGGTTCGGGCGCTCGAGGAGGTCCGGGTCGCCGGCCGGATTCTCGACTCCGACGGACGGCCGGTGGAAGACTTCACCGGAACCGCCCTCGTGCAGGCGTTCGACTCCACTACGAGGAGCAAGCTGGACGATATCGCCTACGACCGAATGGGGAATCCGATTTTCCGCGGCCGGGTACCGGTTGCCGGGGGCCGTTTCGAGACCGCCTTCCGCGTACCCAAGGACATCAGCTACAAGGAGGACAACGGCCGGGTCAGTGCCTATGTTTGGAGTGACCATGCCCGGGCGGCTTTCGGGTCGGTCGACAACCTGGTTCTAGCCGGCACGGCGACCGGCGTTTCCGCCGACGAGACCGGACCCGAGATTGCGATTGGATTCAAGGGGAAGGATGGTTTCAAAAGCGGGGACACCATCCCCGGCGAAGCGGTCCTCGAAGCTGTGATCAGCGATCCGAACGGCATCAACATAACCGGGGAAACCGGGCACGAAATGGAGCTCCGGGTGGACGGTGCGCGCTTCATCGTCACCGAGCACTTCCACAATACCGGGGACTACCGCAGCGGCCTCCTCGAGTTCCCGCTGCCCGCCATGGAACCGGGTACCCATACCTTGCGTCTCAAGGCCTGGGACACGTTCAACAACTCGTCGCAGGTCGAGGCGGAAGTGCGTGTCTCCGAGGCGGAGGACGGGGTGCTTTCCCGGCTGCTGTTCCACCCGAACCCGATGCGGGACAGGGGCGACTTCACGTACACTCTCGAAGATGCAGCGGAGTCTGTCCGCATCAGGGTGTTCTCGCTCGCCGGCAGGCTCGTCGACGAGCTTTCCGGCACGGGGCACGCCGACTTCAACCAGGTGGCATGGACTCCTCCCGGGGAGCTCGCCAACGGCACCTACCTGTACCAGGTAGAGGTCGAGCTCGCCGATGGCTTGCGCATCGAGAGGAAGGCCGCCATCCAGGTGATGAAATGACCGCTGCACCCGGGGAACCCCGATCGTGCGGAAAACGAAGGAAGGCGTGGAGTCTTTCCTGCCGCCCTGCCGGGCAAACGAATGCCGACTCCCGTCGCCGGGCGGTATCGAAGCGTAAGCAGATTTCGAAGTGAAACCTCAGGAGGAAACCACAAGTGCCTGACAAACTCGCCGCCTGGTGCGTGACCGTCTCCCTGCTGGCCGCCGCGGCCGAACCCGCCTCGGCTACCTCGGAGAGCCGCGCCACTGTCATCTTCCTCCTGATAAAGCCGGATGCGCGATCCATAGCGATGGGAGAGTCGTACGTCGCCGTCGACAACAACGCCAGCTACTTCAACCCTGCCGCCCTCGCCGGGCAGACCGGGCGCAAGCTCCACCTGACCCACGCGAAGTGGCTTCCCGGTCTCGCCGACGACATGTCGTACGAGTTCGTCGCCTACTCGCAACCGGTCGAGGGCTGGGGGAACGTCGGTATCAACGGAGTCTGGATGAATCTCGGGGAGCAGACGCGAATGGGTGAGCGGCCCGACGACGTGCTCGGGACCTTCTCGAGCAACGAGTTCGCGGTCAGCGTCGCCTACGGGGCGGACGTCTCCGACAACATGAAGGCGGGCGTCGGCCTGAAGTTCATCCACAGCCGCCTCTCTCCCGAACAGGGTGCGGGAATCGAGCGCGGCAAGGGAGTCGGCAGCAGCTTCGCCGCCGACCTCGGTATGCTTTGGGACATCACACCGGCCCTTACGTTCGGCTCGGCGCTCCGCTATCTCGGCCCCAAGATGGCCTACATCGACCCGAGTCAGGCCGATCCCCTTCCCCAGCATATCGTCGCCGGCTTCGCCTACGAGCTGCTCGACGCCGAGTACCACGATGTCCTGCTCGCATTCGATCTCTACAAACCCCTGATCGCCGACGGCTCGTTCGCCGGCAACCTGGTGAAGGCGTGGGCGGACGAGGGCCTCGGCAACGAGATCGAGGAAATGGACTTCCACGTGGGCGGCGAGTACCGCTACGGCCTGTCTGCCCAGCAGGACCAGTCGTTTCTCGCGCTGCGGGCCGGATACAGGTGGGACCACGACGGCGAGCTCAAATTCCCCACGTTCGGGATGGGACTGAAATACAACATGTTCCAGGTCGACGTGGCGTATGTGACGGGTGACGACACGCCGATGGAGGACAACACCCGTTTCTCCCTGAACCTGACGTTCTGAGGAGGCTCCGCGGACATCGGGGCAGACGCGCGCCGTTACTGGCGGCTGCCCTCCTCCTCGCGACCGGGGCCGGAGGACAGGAGGACGTGCCCGCGACGTGGCGCGTCCTGGCGATCCGCCTCGACTTCCCGCTCGAGGAGCCGGACGAACCTTCGACCTCCGGCCTGGGAAAATTCGACCTGCGCACGAGCTCCCAAGCGCTCCCGGACTACGCATTCCCCTACGATCTTCCACCCCACGACCGCCTCTATTTCGAGCGCCATCTCGAGGCTCTCGGCCGCTACTACCGGACCGTTTCGGAAGGCCGCGTAGCCATCGAGCACGAGGTTTTCCCGGCTGGCCTGAACGACGCATACACCCTGCCTGAACCGGCCCTGCAGTACGGCAACGGCCGCTCGCCGCAGGAGATAAACGACAAGTGGGTACAGCTCGTGCGCGACGCCGTCGAGCTGGCCCGGGCCGATCCCGCGGGTCCCGACTTTTCGCAGTTCAACAGCTACCTGTTCCTGCACGCCGGCTACGGACACGAGGCCGGACAGCTGAACGACATTCTCTCGGTGTTCCTGTCGGCGGACGACTTCGAGAGGAGTGCCGCGGGAGGTCCGATTCTCGCGGACGGCGCCGAGATTCGGGAGGCCTTGATCCTTCCCGAGGCGGTCGAAGGCAGCGACCGCGCAGGGGCAGGGCTCAACGGCCTGATGGCGAAGTTCTTCGGCCACCAGCTCGGGCTGCCGGGCCTGTCTAATTTCGCCGCCGGTCTGCCGGGGGTCGGCGGCTGGAGCCTGATGGACGTCGGTCCCAACCGGGTCGGTTTCCTGCTGCAGGGAGGGGAGCTGGAGACCCTGTTCGGGTTCGTGCCCCCCCACCCGATAGCCTGGAGCAAGGCCCGTCTCGGCTGGATCGAACCGCTCGTCGTGCGGCGGGATACCGCGGTCGCGGTGGCGGCGACGGACCGCAGGGTTGCGCCGGGACAGCACAAGGCGGTGCAGGTGCCGGTTTCGGCGACGGAGTATTTCCTGATCGAGAACCGCCAGCGCCGCGGCAACGCCGACCTGCCCGAGGGGGTCGAGCCCCCCTTCGCGGGAACCGCGGTGACCTGGATCGAGCCGGATCAGGTGGAGTTTTCCGGGTCCGGCGATTCGGACGGGGGCGACATGACCGGGGTCTGGCTCGGGGTCGAGGAGTACGACGCCTTCGTTCCAGGGTCCGGGATCCTGATCTGGCACGTCGACGAGGCGGTGATCGCCGCCCGGGAAGCGGAGGGCGGAATCAACAACGACCGCGTCTTCCCCGGGATCGCGCTGGAGGAGGCGGACGGCGGACGCGACATCGGCAACGCCTTCTTCGACCGCCAGGACGTCACCGAAGGCAGTCCGGCCGATCCCTTCTTTGCCGGGGAAGGGCGAGGCGGCATCCGGTCGAAGACCCTGTTCGGTCCCGGCACGACGCCGAACAGCGGCGCCAACACCGGGGTCGCCAGCGGCATTCGCATCGAAGTAATCTCCTCTCTCGAGGACGTGATGACGGTCGGAATCAGCTTCGACGGCCCCCTTCCGGGCTGGCCGGGAAGCCTGCCGGCGGGGGCGCGGCTGCAGGCGGTCGACCTCGACGGCGACGGGGCCGCTGAGCTGCTGGCGGAAAACGACCGGGGCGTTCACCTGTTCGCCGGGGGTCGGGCAACCGTTTCCGATTCCTTTACCGGCGCCTACCTCGCCGCCGCTGCAGGGAGGCCGGGGGAACCCGGTCCGGTGTTCGTGGCCTCCGGACGGGATGTCGCCGCGTACCACCCGGATAGGGATGCGCCGCTGTGGTCGGCGAGCCTCGGCGAAGAGGCGGTTCTCGGGCTTTACAGCGGTCCGGGGGGCCTGTCGCCCGAGGCGGTCCTGGCCGTGGCAACCGGCTCGAGAATCGAGTTGCTGAAGGCGGGTACCGGCGAGGTGCTGGCTGGTGCCGATCTCACCGGAGCCGTGGCCCTCGGCCTGCTGCCCGACGGCGGGGGATCCGCGCAGCTGCTGGTCACCACGCCGGACGCGGTTTCCGGCCTGGGGCCGGAGGAACCCCGCAGGATCTGGGAACCCGGAGGCGAAGGCCCGCTGTTGCCGAGCGTCGCCGGGGACCTTGGCGGCGACAGCGGCGGGGAGATCATCTCCGTCGACGCCGGCGGCAGGGTCACCGCCCTGAGCGGGGAAGGGGAGGTCCTCTGGCAGGCGATGCTGCCGCACGGAGCTGACGCCCCCGCCGCGCTCGGAGACGTCGACGGCGACGGTTCCCTCGAGATTGCCGTCGCTTCCGGAGCCGCCGTCGATCTGTTGCGGGAGAACGGCCACCGGATGCCGTCGTTTCCGGTGGAGTTCCCTGGACACCTGAAGCTGGGAACAACCGAGTGGGAGCCGCTGCTGGCCGACCTCGACGGGGACGGAAGACAGGAGATCCTCGTGGCGGCGAGCGCCGGTGCGATCGCCGCCATCGACGACGGCGGCGGTCAGCTCGGCGGCTTCCCGGTGCTGACGGCAGCGGCAGTCGGCTCGACGCCGGTCGCCTCCGACCTCGACGGCGACGGAGGGCTGGAGCTCGCCGCCCTGGCCGGAGATTTCGCCTATGCATGGGATGCGGAGAGCCTTTCTCCCGCACTGGGCGGGAGCGGAACCGCCGCTTGGGGCCAGGGCGCCGCTGACGCCCAGGGGAGCCGCGCCGTGCGCGGAGAACGCTCCCCGGCCCCCCTGCCCGGGATCGCCCTGCTGCCGGCCGACAGGGCCTACTGCTACCCCAATCCGGTCGGTTCGCTGGACCGCGCCCACCTGCGCTTTTTTCTGAGCCGGCCGGCCGATCTCGAGCTCGAGGTGTTCGACGCCATCGGAAGGCGGGTGGAAAAGCGGCGGTGGGACGCCGGATCGCCGCAGGCGGCGCCCGGGGAAAACGAAATAACCTGGGCGACAGGCGACTACGAAAGCGGGCTCTACCTGTGCCGGCTCGAGGCGAGCGGGGCCGACGGCAGCCGCGGCCACGTCATCGTGCGCATGGCGGTCGCCCGATGAGGAAGGCGGCCCCGGCCCTCCTCGTCCTGCTGTTCTGGCAGGGAGCCTCCCGGGCACAGAACCACCCCGAGCTGCAGTGGGAGGTCCTGCAGACCCCCCACTTCCAGGTTTTCTACCACGACGGTCTGCGCCGGGCTGCCGAGAGGGCCGCCGAGATCGCCGAGGCCGCGTACGGTCCGGTGACCGAGCTCTACCGCTACCGCCCCGGCGGCAGGGTGCGCATCGTTCTCAAGGACTACGACGACTACGCCAACGGCGCCGCCTTCTTCTATCACGACGCCATCGAGATCTGGACCACTCCCCTCGATCACGACTTCGACCTGCGCGGCACCTGCGACTGGCTGGCAAACGTCATCACCCACGAGTTCGTGCACATCGTCTCCCTCGGGGCGGCGCGCAAGGCATGGCAGCGCACCCCGGCGCTGTACCTCCAGCATTTCGGGTACCAGCGCGAGCGCAACCGCCCCGATATCCTGACCGGGTTTCCCGACCTGCTGGTCTCCTATCCCCTGGCGGCCACGGTCTTCCCGATGTGGTTCGCCGAGGGGGTGGCGCAGTACCAGGTGGCCGCGGCGAGGCACGACCGCTGGGACGCCAACCGCGACATGGTGCTGCGCGTCGCCGCGCTCGAGGAGAAGCTGCTGTCCTTCGATCAGATGGGAGTGTTCGGCAAGTCCGGTTTCGGCAACGAGTTCGTCTACGACCACGGCTACGCCCTGGTCCGCTACATCGCCGCCGAGCACGGCGACGACGCCCT
>JAPOZF010000589.1 GCA_026706165.1 Gemmatimonadota bacterium | reverse complement strand
GTACGGGAACACGTGCAGGTAGGAAACCGGAAGGTCGCGCAGGAGGGACCGGGTGTTGTCGAAGTGGGCCCGCTCCTCCCCGGGGAAGCCGACCATGACGTCGGCCCCTATGGCGCAATCCGGGACAGCCTCGTGAATGCGGTCGATCGTGGCCGCGTAGTCGCCGCGCCGGTAGCGGCGCCCCATGCGGCGCAGGACGGAATCGTCGCCGCTCTGCAGGGGGATGTGGAAATGGCGGCAGAACTTGGCCGAGGTCGCGGCGTGGTCGACAAGCGCCTCGCTGACGTAGGCCGGCTCCACCGAGTTGAGACGGATACGCTCGAGGCCGTCGATAGCGTCGAGTTCCTTCAGCAGGGGAACCAGGGTGCTCGTCCCGCCGCCGTCGCCGCCGTAACTGCCGGTGTGAACGCCGGTGAGGGCGAGCTCGCAGTACCCGGCCTCCACCATCTTCCGCGCCTGGCTCACCACCTCGGCGGCGGGCCTGCTGATCCCCTTTCCACGCACCGCCGGGATTATGCAGTAGGTGCAGTGCTCGTCGCAGCCGTCCTGGATCTTCAGGGTGCCGCGGGTGCGGCCCCGGGCTACGACTCCTTCGATTTCGAGGAAACGGCCGACAGGGGCCCGGTCAGGTGCCGGGGGATGCAACTCCTCGCCGCCGGCGAGGTAGCTCTCCACCAGTTGCAGGAGCTCGGCCTTGCGGTCGTTGCCGAGCACAAGGTGAGCCCCGGCTGCGGAGAGGTCGCCGGGTCGCCGCTGGGCGTAACAGCCGGTGGCCACCACCGTTGCCCCCGGGTTCCTGCGCCGGGCCCGGCGCACCGCCTTGCGCGAATCGGCGTCGCCCGATCCGGTGACCGTGCAGGTATTGACCACGCATACGTCCGCCTCCCCGTCCCCGACCACGGCGTGCCCGCGGCGGTCGAATCCGTTCTGCAGCGTCTCCAGCTCGTGCTGGTTCAGCTTGCAGCCGACGTTCGTGAAGGAAACCCGCAAGGGTTGGTCAAGGGGGCGGTCCACAGTGCGCGCCTGTTGCTCCAACATTGTGATTTACAACCAATTAGCAAACCTAAGCGGGGTGGTCGAATGTCGCAAAAACGGGCTTCCGGGGGCAAGCGGGGAGGCCGGAACAGGGTTGAGGGCAGACTTCCGGGATGAAACGGTTGGCATTGGACCGGGCTTTCCTCCAAGAGGGTCTGGCGGTCGAAATGCGAAAATCGGCGCAGGGACTCAGGCCGGTTCAAGGTGGGCGTAGGCGACCATAATCTTCTTCGGTCTTGAGGAGCCGAAGCGGATCGAAAGCTTGAGATCCTCACCGCTGCCCTCGCGGTCGACGATCTCGCCGCGGCCGAAGGCGGGGTGCCTGACCCAGCGTCCTACGGCAAGGAGGTCGTCGCCGGCCTCCCCGGCCGCTGACCCCGGTTCGTCGTCGAATTCGTAGTGGATGCCTTTTTTCACGGCTGCCTTGGGCTTTGGGGAAGGGAGGTGTCGGGCCCGCCCGGAGCCGCGCCTTCGGTCCGAGTCGGCGCGTCTCTGCGCGGCGGTGAAACCGATCCCTTCACGGTGAGAAACCTCCTCCACCTCGACCAGCTCCCGGGGAACCTCCTCGAGAAACCGGGAAGGCTCGGTCGGGCTGAGAGAGCCGAAGGAGTAGCGCCAGCGCGCGAAGGTCAGCGCCAGGAAGCGCTGCGCCCGGGTGATGCCGACATAAAACAGACGGCGCTCTTCTTCGATCGCGCCCCCCCCACTCCGGCTTTCCTCGATGGCCCGCGCCGTCGGGAAGAGGCCTTCCTCCATGCCGGCGATGAACACCAGGGGGAACTCGAGCCCCTTGGCCATGTGCAGGGTCATCAAGGTGACGGAATCCGCCTCGGTCCCCGTCTCGTCGACCGGCGACATCAGGGCGACTTCTTCGAGGAAACCCTCGAGACCGCGCCTTTCGGAACCGCTCGGTTCCGCCGGGCCGGACTCCTGGAACTCGGCGATCCTCGCCAGCAGCTGGCCGATGTTCTCCTCCCGGGACCTCGCTTCCACCGAGGGGTCGTCGCGGAGGGCGTCGAGATACCCGGTTCGCACCAGTACCTGCTCGGCGAGCTCAGGCAGCTCGAGGCGCTCCCGGTCCCGGCGCAGGCCGCGGAGAATGGCCGCAAAGCGCTCCAGGGAAGTCGCCGCACGTGTTCCCAGTCCGGGGACGTTTCCATCTGTCACCGCCTGCAGAAGGCCCATCCCGCCCCGCAAGGCGACCTCCCGCAGGCGCTGGATCGTGGCGGCGCCGATTCCGCGTTTGGGGACGTTGATGATCCGCAGCAGGCTGACGTCGTCGGCCGGGTTCGCCAGCAGCCTGAGATAGGCGAGGAGATCCTTTATTTCCCTGCGTTCGTAGAAGCGGATGCCGCCGACAATTGCGTACGGAACACCTCCCCGCTGCAGCTCCTCTTCGAGTGCCCGTGACTGGGCGTTGGTCCTGTACAGCACCGCCGCTTCCCTCAGGGACAGGCCTTCCTTCCGGCAGGTCGCGGAGATCGCAGCGACGATGTGACGCGCTTCGGCGCGGTCGTCTCCGCAGTCTCCGACCCGGAGCGGGTCCCCTTCCTCGGCTTGCGTCCAGAGGTTCTTTCCCTTGCGGTCGAGGTTGTGCCGGATGACGGCGTTGGCCGCTTCGAGAATGCGCCCGGTCGACCGGTAGTTCTGCTCGAGGCGGACGACGGTGGCGTCCGGGTAGTCGCGTTCGAAGTCGAGGATGTTGCGAATGTCGGCGCCTCTGAACTGGTATATCGATTGATCGTCGTCGCCGACGCAGCAGATGTTCCGGTGCTCGGCGGCCAGCTGCCTGGCGAGCAGGTACTGCGGTCGATTGGTGTCCTGGTACTCGTCGATCAGGATGTAGCGGAACCGGTTGCGGTATTTTTCGAGCACCTCCGGGTGCTGCTGGAACCGCCGCACCGGCTCGCAGATGAGATCGTCGAAATCGAAGGCGTTGTTCTGGCGCAGTTCCGACTCGTAGCGCTCGAACACGTCGGCGGTGATGCGGTTCTGGGGCGCGCTGGAAGAGGAGATCTGTTCCCTGAAGGCGGCCGCGTCCGCCATTCCGTTCTTGGCGCGGGATATGCGGCCCGCTGCGGCGCGCGGGGAAAGTTCCTGTTCGTCGACTTCGAGGTCCGCCAGGATTTTGCGGACCAGGATGCGCCGGTCCTCCTCGTCGTAGATGGTGAACGAGGACTCGAGTCCGAACGCCTGCGACTCGTAGCGCAGGATGCGCGCACAGACCGAATGAAAGGTGCCCGTCCAGATGCCGGAGCCGTCGTTTCCGACCAGTTCCTCGATGCGCTCCCGCATCTCCCCGGCCGCCTTGTTGGTGAAGGTCACCGCGAGGATGTTCCAGGGGGGAACTCCGGCGGCGTCGATGAGATGGGCGATGCGGCAGGTAAGAACCCTGGTCTTTCCGGAGCCGGCCCCGGCAAGAACGAGCAGGGGGCCCTCGCTGCACTGAACCGCTTCCCGTTGCGCGGGGTTGAGGTCGGTGATCGGATTCACGGCGGGGAGAGGCTGTTTTGAGGCCTTCGCGGCGTCTATCCCCGGGTCCGGCGCTGGCGCTGCTCGCGCCGGATTGCCCGCTTGGCGGCTTCGTGCTCCTTGTTGGTGCGGCTGAAGGAATGGGTGCCGTCGCCCCGTGCCACGAAATACAGGTATTCGGTGTCGGCCGGATACAGGGTAGCCGTCAGGGAAGCCCTTCCCGGGTTGCCGATCGGCCCGGGGGGCAGTCCCTGGTGGAGGTAGGTATTGAACGGGGAGTTAACCCGCAGATCCTCGTTGCTCAGCCTTTCCTTGTGAAAGCCCAGGGCGTACTCGACGGTAGCGCACGACTCGAGCCGCCGCCGCAGTTTCAGGCGGCGGTGGAATATCGATGAAATGATCGGGCGCTCGCTGTCGACCCTTGCTTCTCCCTCTATGATCGAAGCGAGGATGACCGCATCGTGCAGCGACATTTCGAGAGAGTCGAGCCGCGCCACCAACGGGTCGTCGACTACGGAGAAGAACTCCGAGACCATGCGATCGATGATCTCCCTCTCCGATACACCCTTGCCGAAGAAATAGGTTTCGGGGAACAGGTACCCTTCCAGGGTCGCTGCCTTTACCCCCTGCTTCCTGACCATCTCCAGGTCGGTGGCAAGGGCTGCGAACCGGGCGGAGTCGGCAAATCCCCGCTCTTGCAGGAGGGACGCGGTTTCGCCCAGGGTCAGGCCTTCGGGGACGGTCACCCGAGCCATTTCCAGGGGCGCTTTCTGCAAGTTCTGCAGAATCTCGCTGCCGGTCATGGCGCCGGAAAGAGGGTAGCGCCCGGCTTCGAGCCGGCGGGCGAGTCCGTTCAACCTTGCGTTCCACGAAAAAATCCGGGAGCTGCGCACCAACCCGCGCTCCTCGAGGAGATCGGCGATCTGGCGCGCGTTCATCCCCCTGTCGATGCGGACGACCTGTTCGCCGGCTCCGGTGGGCTGGTCCAGCCACCAGACCGCGGCGGCAAGACCGGACGCTGTGGCAACCGCGACCGCCATCAGGGCACCGAGGATCAGAACCGAAGACCTGCTCATGAAGAGGGGGTCCCGGGGAAACCGTTGTTCAAGAATGAATCTGAAAGATCTGGGTAGGATGGCATCGATGCGGGCAGGACGGATCGATTGTACCGGAGCCCGGAATCGGTGTCAAGAAATACCTGGGCCCGGTCCGGGCGACCGGCACCGGAGGGGCCCGCCCGTTTGGCACAGGGGCTCAGGGCTACATCCGGTAGAGCATCGCGTAGACTACTACACCGCTGAGGGATACGTACATCCAGACGGGCCAGACCCAGCGTGTGATTCGCGCATGACGCCGGAACTGCCTCCGGTATGCGTGCCACAGGGACAGGAGGATGAAAGGCACCATGACCGTGGCGAGAACCGCATGAGGTATCAGAACGGCGAAATACAGCCAGCGGGTCCAGTCGTGGTGGGGATAGGGTACGGAGCCGACTGTCCAGTGGTAGAAGAGATAGGAGCACAGGAACAGGGCAGAGGTGAACAGGGCGGCCAGCATGGCGCGCATGTGCATGCGGCGCCGGCCGCGCCGGATCAGGAAATACCCCAGCCCGAGAAACAGGGCGCTGAGCGTGTTGAGACCGGCGTTGAGATCCGGGAGATCAGCGGCTGTCATCCGCCCTCAGCTTCCCGGGGGTGACGGGAGGCTCGGGGATCCCGGCTTGAATCGGGAGGCGGAACGGCTTTCGAAGTTCATGCCGGAGACCTCACCCGGACCTGGTGTATTCATGAAAAAAGCACCTGGACGCTGTTCGTCAGGTGCCTGTTCTCATTTGTGGAGCCACCCGCCGGAATCGAACCGGCGACCTACTCATTACGAGTGAGTTGCTCTACCAACTGAGCTAGGGTGGCGGTCGATGGCTGGCGCCGCCGGGGCCGGCGTCAATCGTCAATCAATTTTCGCAGGCTCGGAGGATTCTGTCAACGAAGCGATGGCGGGGGGTCCCCCCTGCCACCAGTTCGAAGAACGCTACACGAGGAAGCTGAATATCCTGGTGATGCGCTCGAAGAATCCGCCGCGGCGATCAGGACCGGAAGGCAGGATGCTGCCGGGAGAATCGTGCTGATCGGTGGCGAAACGCAGCAAGCCGACGGCGGTGGAGAAGGTTGGGTCGGAGTTTTCCAGTGCCACGACACCCTGGGGCGAACCGATGCGGACCGGCATTCCGAGGATTTCTTCGCCGAGTTGGTCCAGGTTCCCCAGCATTGAACCGCCTCCGGTCAGAACCATTCCAGCAGTGATGAGATGTCCAAACTCGGTGCGCTGGATCTCCTGGGCGGCGAATTCCAGTATCTCCTGCTGACGGGCCTCGATGACGGCGCTGAGCTGGTGTCTCAGCAGGGTGTGAGGCCGTCCGGCGGTAGTACTGAAAGAAACCTCTTCATCTGCCGATTCCGCCGGACAGCGGACGCCGCCCTCTTCCCGCTTCAGTTTTTCCGCCTCTCTTGGCGACATGTTGAGAACGACAGATAGATCTTTGGTGATGTCCTCTCCTCCAAAGGGGATTTCGGCGAGAAACCTGAGGGATCCGCGGTATATCGACAGGTCGGAAGTTCCGGCCCCGATGTCGAGAATTCCGACTCCCATTTCCCTCTCGTCCACCGACAGCAGCGCCGCCCCCACCGCAACTGCTTCAAGGATGAACCCGGCGATGTCGACTCCGGCTTGGGAAACCGCATGCCGCAACGTCGTGCAGGCGTGCGCCGGAGCTGTTGCGCTGAGCGTTTCCACCTCCAGGCGGCTGCCGTGGAGCCAGAGCGGATTCTGCACCGGTTCGCCGTCGAGGGTGTAGCTCTGTACGAACCGGTGCAGAACCGTCGCGCTTCCGGGAGGAGAGGAGGATTCTTCTGCCGCCGCAAGGGCTCTCTGGACATCGTTTTCGTCGATGGGGTTGGAGTTTCCGGAAATGGCAACGGCACCCCGGTGGGTGTGTGTTTCAATATCCTCGCCGGCCACCCCGACGTAGGCACCGACGATCTTGAGACCGGCGGAGCGCTCGGCCTCGCGAACCGCCGTGCGAATGGCTTCCACCATTTTCGGCATGTCGATGATGGCGGTTCGACGGATGCCGTCACACGGGCTCAAGCCCGTTCCGATTATTTTTACCCCGACTTCATCGACCGCCTCACCTACCAGGCAGTGAACCTTGGAAGCGCCGATGTCGAGCACTACTACAGGAGATGGCATGGGCGATGTTCTACGCGACCGGGTGAACCATCCGGGAATTCCGGCCCCGACCCACCTGATCGAAGGTCGGAATCCAGCTTCCGCCATGGCGCAGGGGGGGGTACGCCCGGTTGTCAGTTCAAGGAGGGGGAGAACCCAGGGGAAATCGGGAAGAGGCCGCGTCAGAGGGTGGTAAAAAAGGCCGGGGAAAGGGGGCTTTCCGCGGCCTTTCTGAGTCTGTCGCGTCTTCG
Source organism: Gemmatimonadota bacterium (assembly GCA_026706165.1). The sequence goes on along the minus strand of JAPOZF010000589.1, from coordinate 4,475 downwards.
TTCAGGATAGCAATGGTGGCCCGGAATGTCAAGCGGGAGAGGTTTGGAAACTGCCGTCACGAAGGTTCTTCCCGAAACCTGCGACTGCGGCTGGAACTTCGTTCGGCAGCGGTTCGAATACAGCCTTGGTCGGTGCTGACTGCCGGGCAGGCGGCGGCCTCGGGCGGACTCCCGGCAGTCGGCAACCTAGCCGGACAGAATCGCCCGCAGCCTTGCCGCGACGACTTCGGCTTCCCCGTTCTGCAAGGTTTGCGGCCCTACGCTTACCGCATTGCCGGTGGAACCGGCCAGTACTGACGGTTCCCCCGCTTCCAGTTCCCGAACCACTTGAGCGGCGGTCTTGGGGGCGTGAGGGCGGAAGACAAGGCGAACCAGGGGCGAGGCCGGCGGAAACTGGTTGGTGTAGGGCGGCTGGTAATCCGGTTCCACCCCCGGAAAACCGGTCGTGGCTGCAGCGATCAGGTGGCAGCGGCGCACCCACTCGGAAACAACCGCCTCCTCATCCTGGTCCAGGAAAAGCTCCACGGCTCTGAGCAGGCCGCAAATTTCCTCCTTGCCGACCTTCATGCCACGGCCTACTCCCGAGTAAGGGTTGCTGTTGAGGCGGCAGGCGCGCACCAGGTCGGCCCTGCCGAGGATGAGGCCAGTGGACTGGGGGCCGAACAGACCCTTGCCCCCGCTGAAGACGACGAGGTCGGCTCCCATTGCGGTCAGTTCGGTCAGGTTGGCGCGCGGGGGAAGCTGAGCCGCCGCGTCGACGATGACGGGCACTCCGCGGCCATGGCTCACCTCGATGATTTCGGGCAGTTGTTCGCGCCGCTGGCTTCCCAGGAAGAACACGCAGGCGGCGGTGCGCGGGGAAATCCCGTCGGCATAGTCACGGACGCTTACGGATTGGCTGGTGCCGACCTTGACCAGGGTGCCTCCGCACACCTGGAACCCCTGGTGGATGTAGTAGTGACCGTCGACCAGGGAGATCACGAATTCGCTGGGACGACCTCCGGTTTCGGGGAGACGGCGAATGGCCTCCCGATCCTCGCCGGTCAGGCAAGCAGCCCCGGCAAGGAACACGCCCGAGGCGGCTCCGGCGGAAATGAACGCCCCTTCCGCCCCCGTGAGCCGGGCGATGCGGGCCCCGGCCTTCTCGTGCAACTCGTCGAGGTGTACGAACTGGCGCGAGGCCTCGACCATGGCATCGACCACCTCGGGCGGCATGATCGAGCCTCCAAGGGTGGTAATGGTGCCCCGGGCGTTGATGAACGGGCGCAGGCCGAGGCGATGGTACAGGGTCGGAGCACTCATGAGTTTCTTCCGGATTTCTTTTTTGCCGATCGAATTTGCAGACAACTGCGCCGAACCTTGGGTTTCCTGCCCTGCAGGGCTCTGTTCTGCAGATTCGGGATCTGGAGGCATGCCCGGCCCGGGAGGCATCGGGAAGGGATCAGGGCAACCGCGATTGGACGGGGTGGGGAAACTCCTTGACCCGGTTTCACCGACCGATTTACGTACATCGAAACTAATTCCACCGGTCCATGCTCGCGATGCGGCGGCCCTCGCGGACTCGGGTTGGTAACGAGAATAGGAGGGTTTCCCAATGTCCCGAGGGGGTGTCAACAAGGCAATTCTGATCGGCAACCTCGGATCCGACCCGGAAGTGAAATACACACCGAGCGGGGTCCCGGTTGCCAACGTCAGTCTGGCGACCAACGAATCCTGGACCGACCGCAACGGTGAACGGCAGGAAAGGACCGAGTGGCATCGCCTGGTCTTCTGGAGGAAGCTGGCGGAGATCGTAGGACAGTACCTGCGCAAGGGAAGCAAGGTTTACGTCGAAGGCAGGATCGAGACCCGGTCCTGGGACGACCAGAACGGCCAGAAGCGCTACGCCACGGAAATCGTCGTCAACGACATGCAGATGCTCGACAGTCGCGGTGAAATGGAAGGCGCCGCGGCGGGGCCGCCGGTTCCACCCGCTCCTCCCCCCGAGGCCGGGGGAGGCAACCCCGGCGGTTCCGGTTTCTCCCCCGGGGGCGGAACCGACGCCGACGACGACCTTCCGTTCTGATTCCCTCCCGCCGGCCACCCTTTCAAAGGGATTGGCCGCCGGCGGTTCAGATCGGCTGGCCTGATTGGCTGGAAGCGTCTATCACCTGTGGCTGGCGCGCCGCGCCTTCCCGGCGCTGGAGACAGGTGATGCGAAGGAAGACGCCCTTCTTCTGAGGGCCTTTCAGGCCGGGTCGGTAGCCCCCGACATCGGTTTCTTCCCGGGCGGCCCCAGGCGCCTTTCCCACCGCATTCATCACGAGTCCACCGGGGACTTCGCCCGCCACCTCCTCGCCCAGTCGGGAACTCCGGCCGAGGAGGCCTTCGCGGCCGGATGGGCCCTCCACCTTTACACGGACATCCGGATTCACCCGCTGATCGAGGAGGAGGTCTCGCATTTCGCCGCAGGCAGCGGGCCCCTGAGAGAGCGATTCGACCTGTGGCACAAGAGCCTGGAGTGGGGGCTGGACTGTCACGTCCTGGAAAACAGCTCCGCTCCCGAGTGGTCGGTGGACATCGAGATGCCGCTGCGGCCGGGGGAAGAGTGCCAGCTCACGATGGCGGCGCGGGGGTATTTCGAGGCAGAGGCCGACGACGAAATCATTTGCCGCGGATGGAAGTCCCTGGCAAGCTGGGTCGGAAGAATGCCGGCCATCTTCAAATGGACGGGTTCCGCCAGGCCGGTGGGACACAGTCCGGCAGCGGGGCTGGCCGGACGGATTTCAGCTCCTTTTGCCCGGGCTCTGGGCCGTATCCTGGCGCCGGTGGAGTTCTTCGAAAACGCGGCAGGCCTCGTCAAACCTGAACGTCCTGGGGAAGAATCGGTGCGCCGAATGATGGCGCGCGGCCGAGCCGCGCTGAGCGATTTTGCCGACGCCTGGCCCGGGCGTTTCGTCGATCTCGCCAATCTCGACCTCGACACGGGACAGCCGATAGACGAGGGGAACTGAGTGCCCGGGCCGGTTCCGGAATTCCTGATCGCCGCCGCTGTCATTGCGGCGTACCTGGCGTATTCCGCCCGCCGCTCGGTATTGCGGCGGGAGCCGGTGAGTCCTGGGGTTGCCGCCGTTGTCGGCGAGAGCCACCTGTGCGCCCTTGTGGGGCTCCTCCTCGGCGGCAGCGGGGTTCCCTGGCTGTCCGGCCTCGGGGATGCCGCCGCCCTGGCTTCCCTCTTTTTCGCCGGATGGATCGGATTTTCCTGCGGATGCTGCCTGGACCTGCGCCTTCTTCGCCTGGGGAGCGGCTCGAGCCTGCTTCCCGGCCTCTCTCAATTCCTCCTCGCTCTGGTACTCGTCCCCCTCTCTGTGTACGCCCTGAGCAAACTGCCGGGAGCAGGTGGAGGTCTGGCCACCCCTGCACCGACCCTGATTCTGGCCGCGGTATGCATCGCCGGCCCTTCCCTGACCCGGGAAAGCCGCGGTTCGTTTCGGGCCGCGCAGCGCCGGGAATTCCAGAATCCCTCCCTTTCCCCGATCGCGGCCATAACTACCCTCGGAGTGGCTTCTGCGTTTCTTCCCGCATCGGTCTTCGAGTTGATCGTACCTTTGTCCTTATTATCCCAAGGGTTTGCAATAGAAGGGATTGCTAAAATTTTATGGGGAGTTGTACTAGGTGGTGCAATCGGCCTTTTCTGCGATCTGACCTCGCGGGAGTTTCACCCGGACGGTCACCTTTTCTTCATCCTGGCAACCTTCACATTCGTAGGGGCAGGCCTGTCCGAAGCCCTCGGGTTGCAGCCTCTCTGGGTGGGGGCGTTTGCGGGAATCTGGTTGATCAACTGCACTCTGAGGCGCCTGGACATCCTCCGGGTGGCCGAGCGCGGTCGTTCATTTGTCCGCTTCGGTCTGCCACTGGCTCTCGGCTGGCTGCTCGGTGACCGGCTTCAGGCTGCCGGAATCGACTGGGAGGCGTTCGCCGTCACTCTTGCGGTGGTCCTCCTGCTGCGTCCCGCCGTGAAATTCATCTCCACAAAGGTCGCCCGTCTCCTGTCGCGAAAGGCTTCTACAGCTTCTCCCCGTCCAGGGGTAGATCTCTCCGAATCAGAGCAGCTTTCCCTACTGGCGGCGTTGATGGTGTTCAAAGCCTTCGACGGGGGAGTCGGGGCAGGGGTGCTGGCGGGGGTCTTTGCGGGATATCTGGTATTGAATGTCGCCGCTGCCCGTTCCTCGGAAGTGCCTGACGCCAGCCGGAGTTCCGGCACCGAACTGACCGGCGAAAACGCCGCGCTGGAAGAAGGAAGGAATGGTTAGGCCGTAACTTTCCTGAATCTGGAAAGAGGATTGGCCTCGCCACCCGGTGCTGCCGGGTCGGCGTCGAATGGTGGCTCGGCTCAGGCCGGGGGAGGCGAGAGGTCAGGGAGAACGGGCCAGGGCTTCTGCGCCGGGCAGGGGCAGCCAGAGATCGTCGTACGTTGCTTCGGGGGTGGAAAGGAC
>JAPOZF010000462.1 GCA_026706165.1 Gemmatimonadota bacterium | reverse complement strand
GGGACGCGGTTCCGGCGAACTTCAACGCCCCCGGACAGGTGGTCATCTCGGGAACCGCCGCCGCAGTCGCCGCGGTGTGCGAGGCCGCCGCGCCCGCGGGGGCCAGACGGGTGGTGCCCCTCGAGGTCAGCGGGGCTTTTCATTCCAGGCTGATGCAATCGGCAGCGGACGAGATGAGCGCCCGCCTGCGGGAGGTCGAGATGAGCCGGCCGGCGGTGCCGGTGGTGACCAACGCCGGAGCGCAGGCGACCGAAGACGTCGGCGATCTGCGGAGTCAGCTGCTGCAACAGATCCTGGCGCCGGTGCGCTGGACGGAGTGCGTAAGGGCGATCGCCGCCCGCGGCATCGCCGCCGCCGCCGAGGTCGGGCCGGGAAGCGTTCTCAAGGGACTGGTGCGGCGCATCGACAGGAAGATGACGGTTGTTTCCGCAGGCACTGCGGCGGAGATAGATGACCTCACGGGAAAAAACGCAAAGGCGGACAGCGATGGCTGAGCAGAACGGCAACGGCAGGATGAAGGGGAAATCGGCACTGGTTACCGGCGGATCCCGGGGTATCGGGCGCGCCATCGCCCTGCGGCTCGCCGCCGAAGGGGCCAACGTGGCGGTGTGCGCCCGCAACGAAGAGGCCGCCGCAGCCACAGCCGCCGAGGTCGCGCGCGCCGGCGTCGGCAGCCTGTCGCGGGGAGTCGACGTCTCCGATGCCGGCCAGGTGAAGGACCTGGTTGCGGCGACCATCGCCGGGTTCGGAGCCGTCGACATTCTCGTCAACAACGCCGGCATCGCCAGGGACAACCTAACCCTGAGGCTGCAGGAGGCCGACTGGGACGCGGTGCTGGAGATCAACCTCAAGGGGGCGTTCCTCTGCTGCAAGGCGGCGGCGCGGTCGATGATGAAGGCGCGGGCGGGCCGCATCATCAACATCTCCTCGGTCGTCGGCATCGCCGGGAACGCCGGGCAGCCCAACTACGCGGCCTCGAAGGCCGGCCTGCTCGGATTCACGAAGAGCCTGGCGCGGGAGCTCGCCCCCCGCAACATCACGGTCAACGCGGTGGCTCCGGGACTGGTCCCCGACACCGGGATGACCACCGGCCTCGGAGAAGAGGCAGTCGAGCAGCTGCTGTCCCACGTCCCCCTCGGGCGCCCAGGCTCGGTGCAGGACGTCGCCGCTGCGGTCGCCTTTCTCGCTTCGGAAGAAGCGGCATACATCACAGGTCACGTGTTGACTGTCGACGGAGGGATGACGATGTAGCGATCCCGGCCCGGAGCGCCGGCAGCAGGGTCGCCGGAGGGCAGCGTTTTTAGTTGGCTTTATGAACGGCACCGCAATATATATAGTTGAACTTTCGCGAAGATCAGCAACGAAGATTGCCGTCAAGACAAGAGCAGGAGGATTGAGTAAATGGCAACAATAGATGAGCGGGTCCGGGATCTCATCGTCGAACAACTCGGCGTGAATGCCGACCAGGTTACCCCGGCAGCGTCCTTTGTCGACGATCTCGGGGCCGACTCCCTCGACACGGTCGAGCTGGTGATGGCCTTCGAGGAGGAGTTCGGGATCGATATTCCGGACGAGGACGCCGAAAAGATGTCCGTCGTCAGCGACGCCATCAAATACCTGGAAGAAAACAGCAAAGCCTAGTGCCTGCCCGCGCATTTCCGCGTGAATCCGGTCGCGGCGGGTTGCCGGGGTCATGGCGACGACATTGTCCGTGTCCAGGCGCAGAGTAGCGGTCACCGGCGCCGGAGTCCTCGCCCCCAACGGCAACGGCATCGAGGCCTTCTGGAAGGCCCTGATCGCCGGCCGTTCCGGGATCGGCGAAATCACCCGGTTCGACACCTCGGAACACAAGGTGAAGATCGCCGGCGAGCTCAAGGGTTTCGACCCCCGTCAGTCGCTCGACCACAGGGAAGTGCGCCGCAACGACCCCTTCGTCCATTACGCCGTCCACACCGCGGTCGAGGCAGCGACGCGAGCCGGGATCAACTCCGGTGGCGTCGATCCCGAGCGCATGGGAGTGATATTCGGGTCGGGTATCGGCGGCATCTCCACCCTCGAGGAACAGCACGACGTCCTGAACGACAGGGGTCCGGGCCGCATCAGTCCCTTCTTCGTCCCCTCGATGATAAGCGACATGTCCGCGGGGATGATCTCGATCAAGCTGGGCGCCAAGGGACCCAACTACACAACGGTTTCGGCCTGCTCCTCGGCCGCCCACGCGATCGGCGAGGCGGCGCGCAAGATCCAGTACGGCGAGGCCGAAGTGATGATTGCCGGGGGTACCGAGGCCGCGGTCACCCCGTTCTCGGTAGCCGGCTTCGCCGCCTCGCGCCCCCGGGCGGGGCGCAACGAAGACCCGGAACGGGCGAGCCGGCCCTTCGACGCCGAACGGAACGGGTTCGTGCTGGGGGAAGGGGCCGGGGCCGTCGTGCTCGAGGAGCTCGACCATGCCACGGCGCGGGGTGCCGACGTTCTAGGTGAATTCCTCGGGCTCGGTTTCACCGCCGATGCCTACCACATCACCGACATGGCCCCGGAAGGAGAGGGAGGGGCGCGGGCGATGCGCATCGCTCTGAAAGACGCCGGTCTGTCCCCGGACGCAATCGACTACGTAAACGCCCACGGGACATCGACGATCGTCGGAGATCCTCAGGAAACAGCGGCGATCCGCAACGTGTTCGGGGCCCGCGCCCGCAACGGACTGGCGGTGAGCTCCACGAAGTCGATGACCGGGCACCTGCTGGGAGCGGCCGGCGCCATAGAGAGCATCGCCTGCCTGCTGGCGCTCTCCAACGGCGTGCTGCCGCCGACGATCAACTACGAAAACCCCGACCCCGAATGCGACCTCGACTACGTCCCCAACGAGGCGCGCGATGCGGACATCCGCTACGCCCTCAACAATTCCTTCGGTTTCGGGGGCCACAACGTCGCCCTCATCTTCGGACGCCTCGACTGACCCCGCAGCTTCCCGCAAAACCGGGCACAGCACCTGCCGGGCACCCATTTTCAGCTCCCGGAATCGCACAGCACCTCATGGGATGGTTTTCCGCACTGTTCAGCCGCCGCCGGTCGGCGAAATCCCGGGAATCGGACCCGACCGGCATGCTGGGGGAGTTGGAGCGGCGCCTCGGGTACCGCTTCCGCAACCGGGAACTGCTGCTCACCGCGCTCAAACACCGCTCCTGGGTGTACGCCCTGCAGGGGAGCGGCGTCGAGTCCAACGAGCGTCTCGAGTACCTCGGCGACGCCGTTCTCGACCTGCTGGTCGCCGAAGAGCTGTTCCGGCGCCACCAGGACCGCCGCGAGGGCGACCTCACCAAGATGAAGTCCCTCGTCGTCAGCCGCCCCGTCCTCGCCCGCAAGGCGCGCGGCATCGAGCTCGGGCGTTTCGTGCTGCTGAGCCAGGAGGAGCGCAAGGTCGGGGGAGCGGACCAGGACTCCATTCTCAGCGACGCCTTCGAGGCCGTGATCGGCGCCATGTACCTCGACGGCGGGCTGGAAGGGCCCCGGCGTTTCGTCGAGGGGGAAGTGATGGGGGATTTCGAAGAGCTTCACCAGCGCGAGGACTCCATCAACTTCAAGAGCCGGCTGCTCGAGTACATACAGAGCCTGGGGTCGGGATATCCGAGGTATCACGTGCAGGAGGAGAAGGGGCCGGATCACGACAAGGTGTTCAGCGTGTCCGTCTCGGTCACCGGGGAGGAGGTGGGGTTCGGAAGCGGCAGGAGCAAGAAGGAAGCGCAGCAGATGGCGGCCAGGGACGCCCTGCTCAAGCTCGGGCAGTTGAGAGGCGACGAGCCGTGACTGCCGCGAAGGAAACATGGCGCTTCCTCGATACCGGGGTTTCGCCCGGCGACTTCAACATGCAGGCTGACGGGGTACTTCTCGACGCCGTCGGCGCCGGGCGCAGCCCCTCGGTGCTGCGGCTCTACCGCTGGGAACCGCCGGCCATATCCCTGGGGCACAACCAGGACCCCCGGCGGGAGCTCGATCTGCAGCGGGTTCGCAGCGCCGGCATCGACGTGGTGCCCCGGCTCACGGGCGGGCGCGCCGTCCTTCACTGGGAGGAGTTGACCTACAGCGTGATCTGCCGCGAGGGATGCGGCCGTCTCGGGGCCTCTCCCGGTGCCGCGTACCGCAAGATCGGACGCGCCCTGGTGGCCGGACTGCGGGCCTTCGGCGCCCCGGTCGACCTGCACCGCCAGGAGGCGGGACAGGGCGGCCGCTCGGCCCCGGAGGCCCCCAAGCCCCCCTGCTTCGCCAGCACCTCCAGGTGGGAGGTTACCTGCCGGGGACGCAAGCTCGTCGGCAGCGCCCAGCGCCGGATTCGCGGGGCGATCCTCCAGCACGGCTCGATCCTCACCGGTCCCCGGCACCTCCTCCTCGGCGGTTTCCTGCGGGCTGGGGAAAACCGCGGTCCGATCGCGGACCTTCCCGTTGCCCCGTCGAGGGCGGTCCGCAACTCCGGCCCGTCGCCATCGGCCGCAACGGAAATGTCGTCGTACCCCTGCACCATCGGGCCACAGGGTTCATCGACCAGCACGCACCTGGGAGAAATCACCGGGGAGCCGGTCGACATTCCCTTTCTGTCCGCCTGTATCGTCCGCGGGTTCGGCGGCTGTCTGGAGATCGGCCTGAGGGACAGCGCCCTGGCCGCAGGCGAGCGGGAGGAAATCGAACGCCGTTGCGGGGGGCTCCGGGAAGCGGACGAACCGGCCGCGGTCGAAGCCGGAGCGCAGCGATGAGCGCCGCTGTCCGGGGGCCCGGCCCGGTCGTCGAAGTCGAAGGCCTGCGCACCAGCTTTTACGGCGACGACGGCATCGGCCTCGCTGTCGACGGCGTGTCGTTCTCACTCTGCAAGGGAGAAACCCTGGGCCTGGTGGGAGAGAGCGGCTGCGGCAAGAGCGTCACCGCCCTGTCGGTCATGCGCCTGGTTCGCGAGCCTCCGGGCCGCATCGAGGCCGGCCGCATCGCCGTCAACGGCCGCGATCTCACGGCGTTGTCGGAGCAGGAGATGTGCCGCATACGGGGGGACGAGGTCGCCATGATCTTCCAGGAGCCGATGTCGAGTCTGAACCCGGTTCTCACCTGCGGTTTCCAGATCATGGAAGCGGTGATGCTGCACCAGGACGCCTCCAGGGCGGAGGCGCGCGCGCGCGCCGTCGAGATGCTGAAGCTGGTCGGCATTCCCGCTCCCGAGCAGCGCATCGACGAGTATCCCCACCAGCTGAGCGGCGGCATGCGGCAGCGGATCATGATCGCCATGGCCCTCTCCTGCAACCCGGACGTGCTGATCGCCGACGAACCGACGACCGCCCTCGACGTCACCATACAGGCGCAGATCCTCGAACTGCTGCAACGGCTCCAGGAAGAGCTCGACATGGCCATCCTGCTGATCACCCACGATCTCGGGGTAGTCGCCGAGGTCGCCGACCGGGTGGCGGTGATGTACGCCGGCAGGATCGTCGAGACCGCCGGGACCGGGGAGCTCTTCGCATCCCCGCGGCACCCGTACACGCGGGGACTGCTGCGCTCGATACCCGGACTCGAGGAGGAGCGGGAGCGGCTCGACATCATCCCCGGCTCGGTCCCGGACGCCCGCGACATCCCTGCCGGCTGCGCCTTCCATCCCCGCTGCCCCCTGGCCGACGACAACTGCCGGCGGCAGCGCCCGCAACCGGAGGAAGCGGCGCCCGGGCACCTCGTGAGCTGCTGGAAAGCGGATGACTGAAGCGGATCTGCCACTGATTCAGGCAAAGGGCCTGAAGAAGCATTTCGAGGTCCGCAAAGGGTTGTGGGGCCGCGTCAGCGGGCACGTCCGCGCCGTCGACGGCGTGTCGCTTTCGGTATGGCCCGGGGAAACCGTCGGAGTGGTCGGCGAGAGCGGCTGCGGCAAGACCACCCTCGGAAGGCTGATCCTGCGCCTGCTCGAGCCGACCGCCGGGGAGGTCTTCTTTCGCGGGCGCAACCTCGGCTCCCTGAGGGCGGGCGAGCTGCGCCGCCTGAGGCGGCGCATGCAGATCGTCTTCCAGGACCCGTACGGATCCCTCAACCCGCGCATGACCGTCGGCACGATCATCGGCGAGGGCCTGCGCATTCACGGTCTTGCCGAGGGGGCGGCGGTCGAATCCCGGGTCGCCGGGCTGCTCGACATGGTCGGGCTTCCCGCCTCCTCAGCGCGCCGCTACCCGCACGAGTTCAGCGGCGGACAGCGCCAGCGCATCGGCATCGCCAGGGCCCTGGCGGTCGAGCCCGAGTTCATCGTCGCCGACGAACCGGTCTCTGCCCTCGACGTGTCGGTACAGGCCCAGATCATCAACCTCCTCCAGGACATTCAGCGCGACCTGGGGCTCACCTACCTGTTCATCGCCCACGACCTCAGTGTCGTGCGCCACATCTCGGACAGGGTGGCGGTGATGTACCTCGGCAGAATTGTCGAAATGGCGCCGCGGGACGAGCTTTATCGCCGGCCCTCGCACCCCTACACCCGGGCGCTGCTGTCGGCGGTCCCGATACCCGATCCGGCCCGGCGCCGCGGCCGCAGGACTCTCGAAGGGGATGTCCCGAACCCGGCGGCGGTGCCGCCGGGGTGTCCGTTTCACCCGCGCTGCCCCGAACGCACCGATGTCTGCACGCGCGTCGTCCCCGAGCTGGGGGAGGTGGAGGGGGAAGGCCGCCAGGTCGCCTGCCTGCTGCGCCATCCCGGCGGGACGGAAGCGGGGGCCGACGCAACGAACACCGACCGGCCGCCAGCGGCGGCTGACGGACTGTAGCAACGGAGCTTACAGCTTATGATGACCAAGCTGCGAGAGAGCACGGGCATAATCATGTGGATCGTGATCCTCGCTTTCGTGGGACTGATCGTCGTCGAGTGGGGCGCCGACTATTCCGGCACCGCCCGCTCCCGTTCCGACGCCGTCGGAGTGATCAACGGTCAGGAAGTCTCCCTGAAAATCTTCCAGCAGGCGCTGCGCAACGCCGCGCGCCAGCGCGGCCGCGAGGAGCGCGGCGACGACGGCGCCCTCGTGCGCGAGGTGTGGCAGGCGATCGTCAACGAGACCATCGTCAGCCAGGAGCTCGAGCGCCTCGGCATCGAAATCACCGACGAGGAGCTGGCCACCTACACCCGCGAGGCCCCGCCGCAGCCCGTCCAGGAGATCGAGGTGTTCCAGACGGACGGGCAGTTCGACCCGCAGCTGTACCAGCAGTTCCTCAACGACCAGAGCACCTTCGCCGACGCCAGGAACCGCCAGTTCATCATGCAGATCGAGCGCATGTGGGAGAACCAGCTGCTCAACCACCGCCTGCAGACGCTGCTGATGGAGACCGTCCGCGTCAGCGCCCCGGAGGTGCGCAAGCAATACGTCGACCGCAACGAAAAGGTCAGGGTCGAGTACGTGTTCTCCCCCTCGGCGCCCCCCTCCGACGGCGGGACCGAGCTCGAGGAATCGGAAATCGAGGCGGAGTACTCCGCCAGCGCGGACGACTACCGGCACGGCAGGCAGGTGAAGATCCGCTACGTCCTGTTCCCGCGCGTCCCCAGCGCCGCGGATTCGGCCGACATCGAGAAGCAGGCGCACAGCCTGCGGGAAGACATCCTCGCCGGGGCCGATTTCGCCGAGCTGGCCGAGGCGGTGTCGGAGGACGAGGGCAGCGCCGTCAGCGGCGGCGACCTCGGCACTTTCGGCCGCGGCCGCATGGTGGCGCCGTTCGAGGAGGCGGTTTTCGCCCTCGAACCGGGGGAGGTGTCGCAGCCGGTGCTGACCCGGTTCGGCTGGCACCTGATCAAGCTCGAGGAACGCCTGGAGGAGGACGGGGAGGAGAAGGTCCGGGCGCGGCACATCCTGCTGAAGTTCACCCCGTCGCAGTCGACCGAAGACTCCATCCACGAGGCGGCTTCCGACTTCCGCGAGCTCGCAGCGGACCGCGGAATAGACGCCGCGTCAGAAATCGAGGGGGTCGAGGTGCGCGATCCCGGATGGGTGCCGCCGGGGAGCGTGATCCCCGGGCTCGGGCTGGGGACCGGTTGGGTGGTCAACCTGTTCTTCGACAGCGAAGTCGGCGCGGTCAGCCGGGTCGGCAGCGTCGAGGGGTCGTTCTGGGTAGCCCAGCTGGTCGAGGCCCGGGAGGAAGGGGTGGCCCCTTTTGAGGAGGTCAAGTCACGGGTAGAGCGCTCCCTGCAGGGACGCAAGCGCGCCGAGGCGGCTGGGGAGGTGCTGCGGGAGATCCGCGGAGCGGTGCTCGGGGGAGGGGACCTGGCCGCGGCGGCCGCGGCCAACGGACTGGAACTCAGCGAGACCGAGCCGTTCGCGCGCGCCGACTTCGTCCCGGGGGTCGGCCGCAACACCGAATTCACCAGGGCGGCGTTCGCCATGCAGCCGGGCGAGCTGAGCGACCTCGTCGTCGCCCGCAACGGCGCTTACCTGCTCAGGGTGACCGAAAAGACCCCGATCGACGAGGGGGCGTTTCTCGACGGGCGCGAAGCCCTCCTCGACGAGCTGCTGCCGGAGCGCCGGAACGAGGCCCTCCAGGTATGGCTGTCCCAGTTCTACGCCGCCGCCGAGATCGAGGACAACAGACACCTGTTCTACACTTTCTAAGTCACGCACCCGCAGAAGCTTCCATCTGCAAGGAGAACCAGATGCCAGCGTCACCCGAAAGCACCAGGATAGGATTCATAGGACTGGGGATCATGGGGGCTCCCATGGCCCGCAACCTGATGGCGGCAGGATACTCGCTCAAGGTCTACAACCGCAGCGACCGCCCCCGGGTCCAGGAGGTGGTCGACGCCGGAGGGGAGCGGGTGGCGACGCCGGAGGAGGCGGCACGGGGCAGCCAGGTCGTCATCACCATAGTCACCGACACACCCGACGTCGAGGCGGTCATCCTGGGCGAGAACGGGGTGATCGCCGGAGTGGAGGAGGGGGCCGCCGTCATCGACATGAGCACCGTGTCCCCCCGCGTCACCCGCGAGATCGCCGCGGCCCTGAAGGAGAAGGGGGTCGACATGCTCGACGCCCCGGTCAGCGGCGGCGACGTCGGCGCCAGGCAGGGAACGCTGTCGATCATGGTCGGCGGCGAGCAGCAGGTTTTCGACGAGTGCCTCCCCGTTTTCGAGGCGATGGGAAAGAACATCAACCTGATCGGCGGCAACGGGGCCGGACAGGTGACCAAGCTCTGCAACCAGATCGGCGTCGCCGTGGCCAACCTCGCCATGGCGGAAGCGCTGATGCTCGCGGCGGCCTCCGATCTCGACGTCGGCAAGGTGGTCGAGGCGATCAGCGGCGGAGCGGCCGGTTCCTGGCAGCTGACCAACCTGGGACCCCGCGTCCTGCAGGGGGACTTCGACCCGGGCTTCATGGTGCGCCTGCAGCAGAAGGACCTCAAGCTGGTCCTCGAATCGGCGAACGACGTCAAGCTCGCCCTGCCGGCGGTCAGCATCGCCCACCAGTACTTCAACATCGTCGAGCGCATGGGGTGCGCCGACGAGGGCACCCAGGCCCTGATCAAAGCGTACGAAGCGCAGGCGCGGAGAGAGGCGCGAAGCTAGTGCCCCGTCGCAGAAATATCTCGACATCGGGACGCCGATCCATCCCGGCTCACGGCGTTGCCTTCGCTCGCCGTACACCCTCGGTACGACTCGCTCAGGCGCCTTGTGAGCCGGGCGCCTCGGCATCCCGATTCTGTCAATCTATCTCTGCGACGGGACACCAGGGATGGACCTGAAGAAAGTCGGGGTCCTGCTGCGCGACGGAGAGCAGACCTATCCGCTCTCCGAGCTCGACAACCTCTTCGCGAGGCGCGGCATTTCCCTTGCCCCCCTGAAGTGGGACGAGACCCCCCCCGCGGATCTCGACATGGTCATGGCCATGGGCGGGGACGGCACCGTCCTCAAGGCCCTCGACCTGTTCTGTACCGGGCCGGTGCTGGCGATCAACTTCGGCACCACCGGATTCCTGACCGCGGCCGACCGCGACGACCTCGACCGGGTGCTGACCCTGCTCCTCGAGGGGAACTACCTCGTCAGCGAGCGCCTGGTCCTGGAGTGCCGGCATCCGCACGGGGTGACGCGGTCGATCAACGAGATCATCGTGCGCCTCGCCGGGAGCGGCTTCCTCTACATCGACGTTTCCGTGAACGGCACCAAGATCCGCACCATCAAGGGGGACGGGGTAGTGGTCGGCACCCCGACCGGAAGCACCGGTTTCCTGCTTTCGGCGGGGGCTCCCATCGTTATGCCCGATGTCCGCTGCCTGATGCTCGACGGCATCAACGAGCACAACTTCACCTCGCGCTCGCTGGTCCTCGCACCGGACTGCAGTATCGAGCTGCGCGTCAGCGACGAGACCCGCGATCACGGGGTCCATATCGCCGCGGACGGGCGCCATCTGGGAAGCCTGAGCCCCGGGGACGACGTGCAGATCGTCCAGTCGGCGACCACGGCCAAGCTGATCTACTTCCAGGACAGCTACTTCTTCAACAACCTCTCCTCGAAGCTGGGCTGGTAGCCTCCGGCGGAGCGGCCCCGGCGTGGGAGCTCCACACGGCCGCCTGGCTACAGGATGCCGACGCGGCCCGGAGCCTCCGCGTCGAGCAGACGCTCCGGCGGCAGGACGAGGTTGAGCTCGCGGACCTCCCCCGCGGAGAGCCCGGCGAGCCTGTCCACGAGGCCGAGGAAGCGGTCGATCTCCTCCTCTTCCGCGAGGCCGGCGGTGAGGGTGCGCAGCTTGCGCACGTACTCCCCGCGCCGGAAGGGGCGGGCTCCGAACGAGTGGGCGTTCGGATTGTCGAGGCGTTCGCTTATCCGCGAGCCGTCGTTCATCGCCACCACCACCTCGGCCCCGAACTTCTTGCGCGACGGGTCGGGGTCGTGGTAGGCGGCCGTCCACTCCGCCGCCTCCTCGGTGCGTATCCGGTGCCACAGGCGCACCGTCGAGGGGCGGTGGGCGCGTTCCGACGTGTAGCTGTCGACGTGATGCCAGGCCCCGTCCTCCCAGGCCACCGCGAGGATGTACATGGCGCTGTGGTCGAGGGTCTCGCGCGAGGCGTCCGGGTCCATCTTCTGCGGGTCGTTGGCGCCGGTGCCGATGACGTTGTGGGTGTGATGGGAGGTGCGGATCACCACTTCCGCGATCCCGGCGGGATCGAGCCGCCGCGCGTGCAGGGAAAATCCGATGTCGATCAGCGCCTGCGCCTGGTACTCGGCCGAGTGCTCCTTCGTGTAAGACTGCAGGATGGCCCTCAACGGCTCTCCAGGCGAGGGCAGCGGAACGGCGTACTCGGCGTCCGGTCCCGAGAGCAGCCAGGCGATGACGGCATCGCGGCCCTCGTAGATCGGCGAGGGGGCCTTCTCCCCGAGCCGGGCGCGCCCGACCGCCTCGATGGCGGTCTTGCCGGCCTGGGCGGGGGCGTAGGCCTTCCAGCTGGTTATGTCCCCCTTGCGCGACTGCCGCGTGGCGCAGCCGAGGTGGACGCTCTGGTTGACCGCCTGGGAGATCTCCTCCGCCGGCATCTCCAGCATGGTGCCGATGCCGGCGGCGAGCGCCGGGGCGCGGTGGGCGACCTGGTC
>JAPOZF010000404.1 GCA_026706165.1 Gemmatimonadota bacterium | reverse complement strand
CCTCGAGCGCGGCGAGCCGCAAACTCCTCGATTCGCTGAGCTCGACGCCGACCCATGCCGCGGCGCTGGCGACGACCGCAGCGATGGCGGCGGTGAGCAGCCTGCGGCCGCGCCTGCGGCTCCCCCTGCGGTGCGGATAAACCTCCCCGGCTCTCACCATTCGCCGGGGCCGTGAGCGGAACGTCACGGCGGCCCCCCCGTACAGGATTGCTTCGCCAGGAGATCGACGGTCCTCTCAGCCACCTCTCCGATGTCCCCGGCACCGAGAAAGAGAACGAGGTCTCCGGGGGCGCACGCCGCCGCTACCGCTGCCGGAAGATCGAGCTTGTCGGGAGTGTACTGGACCGGTTCGTACCCACGCTGCTTCATGGCATCACACAGGGTGCCTGCGTTTCCTCCTTTTGAATCGCTTTCCCGGGCACCGTACACGTCGGTGAGGAAGACGCGGTCAGCCGCCATCAGCGCGGCGGCGAACTGCTGCAGGAACACCCTTGTTCTCGAAAACAGGTGCGGCTGGAAGGCGGCGGTTACGGGCCGCTCCATCACCCGGGCGGCCTCGATAGCGGCGCCGACCTCTGTCGGGTGGTGGGCGTAGTCTTCGACGACCAGAATGCCGCCGGCTTCCCCCTTGATTTCGAAACGCCGTTCGACCCCTGTGAAAGCGGAAAGAGCCGACCGGATCGCTTCCGGCCCGACCCCGAGGGAATCGGCGGCAGCCGCAGCCGCCGCGGCGTTCATCACGTTATGGCGGCCCGGGACCCCGACCGAGATTTCGACGGCGTCCTCTCCGCGGCCGGTTTTCAGCCTGAAACGGCTTCCGTCCCCGGCGAGTCCGATCTTCTCGGCTCGATACTTGTTGGACGGGTGAATGCCGAAGGTCGCGTCCGGTTCACCCGCAAGCCTTCCCGAAACCTTCCGGCACCCGGGATCGTCGCCGTTGAGCAGCAGCCTCCCGTCGGCAGGGGTCCCCGAGGCGAACTCTGAAAAGGCGTCGACGACCTCCTCTTCGCTGCGATAGGTGTCCACGAGATGCTCGGCTTCGACGTTGGTGATGAGGGCCATCCACGGCTTCAGGTGCAGAAACCCCCGGTCGTATTCATCCGCTTCGAGAACGAGAAGCTCCCCGCTTCCAAGCCCGGCGAGGGCACGACCTTCCTTGCGTCCACCGATGAGGCAGGAGGGATTTCGGCCGCTCTCCTCGAGAATCTCGAACAGCATGCTCGCGGTCGTCGTCTTTCCGTGGGTACCGGCCACCGCAACGGTTCGGAAAGAGTGCGACAGATCGGCTACGAGTCTTGCCCGGGAAACGGTGTCGATCCCGAGGTGCCGCGCCGCGGCCAGCTCCGGGTTGTCCCGCGGCACCGCGGCTGAGTGGATCACCAGGGCGACGCCGTCGCCGACGGCATCTGCACAGTGCCCGGCCATTACCGCGACCCCGTCCGCTTCGAGATTGTCCAGTGCTTGCGAAGGCTCCCTGTCCGATCCGCTGACCCGGCAGCCGAGATGCATCAGCAGCCGCGCCAGACCTTCCATGCCCACACCGCCGACACCGACCAGATGGACATGGGCTCTCGAGCCTGCCAGGGCTCGCAAGCGTTGATCGCTCAGTCTCATGGCAGCGCTACCGGCCGGCATTTGCAACAACCGGCATTCCCGGAGGGGGCTGCGCGGTTCTCAACGGACGCAGCCTTCGCAGCATCCCCCCGAACCAGGGTTGGCTTCTTGCAGGGGCAAGGGATGGAGGTGACTGACCGGTCTCCCGGGAGACGGCAGCGAGAATTCCTATACCGCTGAGATTCCACAGCAGCGAGGAACCGCCGTAACTGACAAGCGGCAAGGGCAGTCCCGTGGTCGGCAGAATGCCGGTTACCACGCCGACGTTGATCACGGCATACACGGAAATCATTACCGTGATCCCGGCGGCAACCAGGAATCCGTGATAGGTCCGGGCGTCGCTGGCGATGCGGTATCCGTGAATGGCGATGGCGACAAAGAGGGCGATCACGCTGAGGGAGCCGGCCAGCCCCAGTTCTTCGCCGATGAAGGCGAAAACGAAGTCGGTGTGCGGCTCAGGCAGGAAATACTTCTGGACGCTGTCGCCCAGACCCACCCCCAGGAACCCGCCGCTTCCAAGCGCGAGGAGCGACTGGGAGACTTGAAAACCGGCGCCGCGGGGGTCGGCACCGTGAAGAAAACTGGTCAGCCGTTGCATCTGGTAGGGAGAACTGACCAGGGACCAGGCGACAAATGGAACGACCGCTCCGGCGGCCGCTGCGAGGTGCCAGGCCCCGGCCCCTCCGAGCCAGAGCATGATTATCGAGATGAGTCCGATGGCGATGGCGGTTCCCAGGTCCGGCTGCAGGACGATGAGGACCTGAACCGCCCCCAGAACCAGCAAGCGGGGCAGCAGACCTGTGCGCCAGTCTCCCATGCGCTGCTGGTGGCGCACCATGACATCCGCCAGGTAGAGAACAAGGGCGAGCTTTACGAATTCCGAGGGCTGAAAGGACAGGCTCATCCTGTCGAGGGGAAGGGGGAAAGGCAGCCATCGCGAAGCTCCCTTTCCCTGTCCGAAGATCAGAACCAGAACGAGCAGGGCCAGCCCGGTGAGGATCATGGGGCGGGCGGCCCGCTGCCAGATCCTCAGGGGCAGACGGGACAGGATGAACATGATACCGAGACCGATAGCCGCCCTGATCACCTGTCTGACAAGAAAGAAACTGCTGTCGGCGTAGCGGGTGCCGGCCAGAACGGAGCTGGAGCTGTAGACCATCACCACTCCGAGACCGACAAGAATCACTGCGATCAGAAGGATCTGGTTGCTTGCGCGCTGTGCCGCATTCACGGTCTTGCCGATTCCGTTCGATCCGCGGGACGGCGGCCTCGGGCCGCGTGCAACCCGGGTTCACAATAGGCCGCAGACCCGCAAGGGACCTGCGGTCGGAAAAAGGGGGGGTAGTCGCGCCCTGCGACGTCGCCGCCGGACTGAGCGGCAGTACATCCGGGGCCGGGCGCTGAGTATCACTGCGTGGGGTGCCGAACACCGGGTGAGGAAACCCGGAGGGGCGGTGAAGCGGGGACTTCACCTGCCCCAACTCGCCCTGAGCGAACAGGCCGTGTGAGAGGCTTGTACTTGAAATTTACAAAGAGCCTGCCTGAAGCGAAACAAGTAATCGCTCGACAATCTCTTCGAAGGCCGCGCCGCGCGATGCTTTTACAAGGACAACGTCCCCCGGCCGAACCTCTGCGCAAAGCTGCACAGCCAGTTCGGCCTTGTTTTCCATGTGGCGCGAGTTTTCAAGGCCGGCTTCAACAGCACCGAGGTGAGTGGAGCGGCTCAGCGGTCCGCAGGTCAGCAGCAGTTCGACACCGGCGCTCCGAGCCTGCCTGCCGAGTTCGGCGTGAAGTTCCGGCGCCGACTCCCCGAGCTCGAGCATGTCACCGAGGGCGGCAATCCGCCTTCCGCCGTTGGCCAACTGCATTTCGCCCAGCAGATCGAGGGCGGCTTTCGCAGATCCGGGGTTGGAGTTGTAGCAATCCTTGATCAGGCATGCGTCGTTTTTCCACACGACCTCCGAGCGCATTGAGGCAGGCTCGAATTCGGCAAGGGCGCGTCCGATTTCGGGCGCGGGAACGGCGCAGAGATCCCCTACCGCAGCTGCGGCCAGGGCGTTGTACACGTTGTGCTTTCCGGGAATCCGGAGATCGATTGGAATATTCTGTAGAGAGAGGTGGCCGCGGCCCTCCTGGTCGAGAACAAGTCCCTCCCCACAAAAATGGCTCTCACTATCGAGACTGAAGCCGAGGAGTCTCCCCTTTTTCCTCATGACCTCCCTGGCTACGACACAGTCATCGACGTTTACGAGAGCCAATGAAGACTTGTCCCCGATATAATCCAGGAGTTCCCCTTTGGCTTTGGCCACCCCCTCTACAGTTTCAAAAAACTCGAGATGCGCGGTCCCGATGTTGAGCAGGACCCCGATGGTCGGCTGAGCGATCTCGCAGAGATAACGAATATCCCCCGCCTTGCGCGCCGCCAATTCAACTACGACCGCTTCAACTTCGCTCGTCAAGCGCAGAAGCGTCAACGGCACTCCTACCTCGTTGTTTTCGCTTTCCGGCGTCTTGAGGACGCGCATGGTGCGTCCCAGGACCGCAGCGGTCATCTCCTTCGTCGTCGTCTTTCCCGCGCTTCCCGTGATCGCTATGACGGGAAGGTCAAACCGCTTCCGATACTGCTTGGCGATCTCTCCCAGGGCCTTCTGAGCGTCGGCCACTCGCAGCACCGGCCGCAGGCTGCTACCCTCCCAGGAGTCGGCAATCGCAGCGCATGCTCCCCGATCGAAAGCCTCTTCGACGAACCGGTTGCCGTCGAAGTTCGGGCCTCGCAGGGCAAGGAACGCCTCCCCTTCCTTCAGGCTCCGGGTATCGGTACTGATCCCCCCCGGAGCGACACCGTCGGCCTCCTCCCCGGTCCATTGCCCGTCCAGCCATTGGCGTATCTCGCCGGCAGTGACCCCTTCCATTCAACCCTCCCCGATCTCCGACGCGCCTGACCCCCTGAGCCACTCCCGGGCTACGTGGCGATCGTCGAAGTCGATGGCATGGTCGGCAAATACCTGGCGGGTTTCGCTGCCCTTTCCAGCCAGCACCACGACGTCCCCGCCTCCGGCCGCCCGCAGCGCCAGCCCGATCGCTTCCTTCCGGTCGGGAAGCAGGTGCGCCTTTTGCGGGGAGCTCATCCCTGCCGCTATGTCGCCGATAATCCGTCCGGGAGGCTCGCTGCGGGGATTGTCAGAAGTAAGGAAGACTTCGTCGGCCAGCTCCCCCGCGATTTTCCCCATTTGCGGGCGCTTCCCCTGATCGCGGTCTCCGCCGCACCCGAAGAGGCAGATCAGCCTCCCGGTTGCCAGTTCCCGCGCGGTGTTCAGGACCGTTTCGAGCCCCGCGGGAGTGTGGGCGAAATCGACTATGACCTCGAACGGCTGTCCTTCGTCGATGCGTTCGAAGCGGCCCGGAACGCCTTCGAAGCCGGCGAGGGCCGCGGCAATCGTATCTGCATCCACGCCGAGGGCGAGGGCGCAGGCGACGGCCGCCATGGCGTTGGAGCAGTTGAAGCTCCCGGTCAACCGCGTTTCGAGTTCGATTTTGCCGTGAGGAGTGAGCAGCGACAGGGATGTCCTGCCTCGCCTCCCGGCAGCTGACATCAGCCTGACATCGGCGTCTTTTGCACTTCCGAACGTCAACGCAGATCCATTGAGGCATCGACTCAAACGCTGTCCCCAAGGGTCGTCGAGATTGACCGCCGCACGCGGCGGGGGGTACGGCTCGATGAGGTCGAACAGCTTTTTCTTGGCTTCGAAATAAGCTTCTTCGGAACCGTGGAAATCCAGGTGGTCGCGGGTGAGATTGGTGAACACCGCAGCATCGAACCGGATGCCGTCGACACGGCCGAGGGCAAGGGCATGGGAAGAAACTTCGAGCGCCACCGCCGCGCGTCCGGCGTCGACCATGACCCGCAGTTCCCGGTGCAGTTCGGAAGCTTCCGGAGTGGTGTTCGCCAGCGGTTTCATGGTATCCGAGGTGAGGCTGCCCAAAGTCCCAAGGTAGCCGCACGAACGCCCGGAGCGGTCGAGGATGGCCCGGATCAGCATCGCCGTCGTGGTTTTTCCGTTGGTTCCGGTGACCCCCACGGTGCACAACTGGCGAGACGGTTCTCCGTAGAACCGGGCCGCGATTCTCGCCAGGGCCTGGCGGGAATCGCCGACTTCGACCACGGTAGCGGATCCGGTCCGATCGGCAGGTTTCTCCACTATCACCGCAGCGGCTCCGCGCGCTACCGCGTCTTCGACGAATTCGTGCCGGTCCCTTTCCTCGCCCCCTCTGATCGCCACGAACAGACTTCCGGGGCCAACGGAACGGGAGTCGCAGGCGATGTTCCGGATTTCAATACCCACCTCACCGCTTGTCCGGGCATCAGGCAGGACTTCCAGCAAGCGGCCGAGAGAGTTCGCGGAGGCCTTCATCGCGAAAACGCCAGAGGGCGCCGGGCAAACTTGGCCAGCACAACCGACTGCCGGACAGGCATTCCGGTCGGGGGAAAGAGGGCTTCCCGGGGGTGACCGAGCCTGCACGAAACAAGGTTGGAAAACCCCGATCCCGGCGGGGGATCCTGGGAAATGACGGTACTGCCCTCCCCCTCGAATCTGACCGCCAGCCCCCTTATGCGGCCCTGGTAGCGGGCGGTTTCCCGGCTCAATCCCCGGAAGTCCGGCAGCACCGGGACCCTGGCAAGAGCGGGAAGCGGCTTACTCTCCGTCGTCCCCGGCCTCTTGATCCTTCCCTGGTAGTAGACGCGCTCCATGACGCGGCGAAAGACGGGGGCTGCAACCCGTCCGCCCCACTTCTCGGTACGCGGATTCAACATTACGATCAGACAGAGAAACTCAGGCTGACGGGCGGGCAGGAATCCGACAAAGGAAACGATGTACTCGTCCTTTGCGTACCCCCTCCCGTGCTTTGCCGCCCGCTGCGCCGTTCCCGTCTTTCCCGCCACGTCGACTCCGGGAATCTTCGCCATTTGACCGGTGCCGTCCCGCACGACCGAGGCGAGGATCTCCCTCATGGTCGACGACGTCTTCTCCGAGATTACCCGGCGAATCACTTTCGGTTCCACTACTGACCTTTCGCCGGCTCCATCATCCATCACGCGCAGGATCTGCGGAGCCATCAGTTGACCGCCGTTGGCAATTGCTCCGAAGGCCTGCACAAGTTGCAGGGCAGTTACCGAAACCTCCTGCCCGATGGCGATTGTCTCCAGGGAGCGGTCGGACCACCTGCGGGCATGTCTGAGCAGACCGGAACTCTCGGCGGGCAGACCGACGCCGGTACGGGTTCCGAATCCGAAGTTGCGAAGGTATTCGTAGAACCTCGGGCGCTGCTGACGGCGGGCGATCTTCATCATCCCGATGTTGCTGGATTTCACCAGGACTTCACTGGCGGTGAGCCGGCCATATTTCCCGACATCCCGGACAACATCGCCGTTGTTGAGCCTGAAGGAGCCGTTCTCGCAGTAGACGATGGTGTTCGGAGTCGCCAGTTCCTCCTCGAAAACCGACGCCGCGGTAATGGCCTTGAAGGTCGATCCCGGCTCGAAGGAATCGGTTATCGCCCGGTTGCGGCGGACCTCGGCCGGAAACTTTCCAGGTTCGTTGGGATCGAACAGAGGAACGCTGGCCATCGCCAGGATTTCCCCGGTTCGGGGTTGCGAGATGATGGCGTAGGCCCCTTCGGAACGGGTAGAATCGACGGCGAGCGCCAGCTCCTCCTCGAGGATATCCTGGTATACCGCATCGATCGTGAGAGTAAGGCTCGACCCGTCCTGCGGTGCCTGGTGCTCCCGGTTGTGCACGGAAAGCTGTCGGCCGCGCGAGTCAACCTTGGTCAATCTCCTTCCGGTGGTCTCGCGAAGGGCGGAATCGTAGGATATCTCCACCCCCTCACGGCCCTTTTTGTCGATATCGGCGAACCCCAGCAACTGGCCGGCAACCGGCCCGAAGGGGTAATAGCGACGTGTCCCCTTTTGCTCGCGGACACCCTCGATTCCGGAGGGACGGTAGGAGGCTGCCTCCGTGTCCGGCACCTGTCTGGCGAGGTAAACGAACGGCCGGTCACCGTTCAATGCCTCGAGGATCGCCCGGGGTGTGCGGCCTGTCTTCTCCGCGAAATGCCGGGCAAGGTCCTGCGGTTGCCGAACCTCTGAAGGATGACAGTAGAAGGATGTCGCCGGGATATCCTGGGCGAGCACCCTCCCTTCACGGTCGAAAATGCGGCCTCTGCGTGCGGCGATTTCCACCCAGCGTTCATGCTGCTGCATGGCCTGCTCGGCAAAACTGTGGTGCTGAACCGCTTGCACCTGTACAAGCCGGCCGACCAGAAGGCCCCAGAACACGGCGCCGGCGAGAAAAACCAGGCGCAGCCGGGAAAGACCTTGAAGTTTGCCCGATTCCGGTCTCTGGTGCTCGCTTTGCCGGTCGCTCATCGCCTCCCTCCGGGGTCGAGCCGGTGCGCCGGTATCATCTTCAACTCCGACTCGGCACGACGAACGATGACACCCGGCTTTTTCGCCCTGACTACCTCCGCCATCAGCCGGGTGCGCTCATCGTTCAGGGATGCGATTTCCGCTTCTGCTGCGGCGATGTCCTCCATCAATTCGGCGACTTCGATCTTGCCCCAGACGTACAGAATCGTAAGCGCCACGCCGGCAGCGACTGTGGCTACATAGGCTCTCAGCGTCTGAAACGAATGCACGGCTCCGTTCCGGTTTCCGGTGTCCGGCCTACACTGGCAACTTTTCGAATATACGAAGACCAGCACTGCGGGCGCGGGGATTGACGGCTGTTTCGGCGGGCGTCGCCGTTTGTCTCTGGTGCACGGTGCGGAAAGACCGCCTGCCCCCGCACCTGCATACAGGTATTCGCGGGGGACAGGCGCAACCCTTCAGCCCCGGCGCCAGGGCCGACTTCACGAGTCTGTCCTCCAGGGAATGGTAGGAGATTACCGCGAGCCTGCCTTTGCCTGTCAGCATTTCCACCGCCGAACCGAGTGCGGATTCCAGCGCTTTCAATTCGTCGTTGACGGCGATGCGCAAGGCCTGAAAAACCCGGGCAAGGGTCTTGTTCGGCATCCGGGGATGCGTGGATTCTACCGCAGCCCGCAAGTCCCCCGTAGACCTCAGCGCCCCGCAGTTTCTTCGTCTGCAGATTGCCCTGGAGATCCGGCGTGCTGCCCGCTCTTCGCCGTAGCGCCTGATCATGTCGCACAGATCCTCCTCCGAGACCTGCGCCAGCAGATCGGCGGCCGGAGTCCCGGCGCTGCAGTCCATGCGCATGTCCAGAGGGCCGTTCGACCGGTAGCTGAATCCGCGGCCCGGTTCGTCTATCTGATGCGAGGAAACCCCCAGATCGAACAGGATTCCGGAGACGGCTGTCGCCTCTGCAGCCCCCTCCACAAGAACCGGAAGGTCGCGGAAATTGCCGTGACGGATTGTCATCCGGCCGCTGAACTCCCCCGCGATCCGGCGTAACCGCGCTATCGCCTCGGGGTCGCGGTCTATGGCGATGAGCCGGCCAGCCGGGGAGAGCCGCTTCAGGATCGCCCGACTGTGCCCCCCGCCCCCGGCAGTGGCGTCGACATACACGCCGGAGGGGTGGTTGACGAGGCCGGCCACGACCTCCGACACCATGACCGGCCGGTGATATTCCTTCTCTTCCATCCGGTTGTCTCAGGGGGCGGGAGCGGGACCTCAAAGCGGCAAGCCCTCGGCGGAATGGGTCAACTCTGCCTGGGCGGGAGTCAGATAGGAATTCCAGGAATCTGGCTCCCAGAATTCGAGTTTCCTCCCCGCTCCCGCGATAACCATCCGATCCGAGATACCTGCCCGATCGAGCAGCTTTTTCGGAAGGGTTGCTCTCCCCTGCCTGTCGAGCCTGACCTCCGCTGCCTGCGAGAAAACCACGCGGTAGTACTGACGGGCATTCTGATCGGTCTGCGGCAAATCTGCAATTCTCGTGGCGATCTCGCTCCAGGCCTGATGCGGATGAGCGTTGAGACAGCCATCCAGCCCCCGGGTCACGACCAAAGTGTCCCCATCTTCCGGAAGCAGCTTGCGTCGCAAGTCGGCCGGCAGGAAGACGCGGCCTTTTTCGTCGACCGGCACGTCGTATTCCCCGAGAAAAAACTGAGCCATTGGCCCTTCCTTCCGCACCCGCCATCTCAATTCCCACTACACACCCTTTTACACCACTTTACACCCTTGAGCTTAGTATACGGTTCCCCGGGAAGGGATGTCAAGGCAATTATCCGGTCTCCGACCCTGGAGACGGAGACGGCTTCTGCCCGACCCTTTCGTATGGGTGAAAACTCCGGGGGGAGGAGATTGTGGATCGATTGCCCGTTCAGGCCAGCTCTACAACCTTGCGATTGATGACCATTCCCCGAGCCAGGTACTTCTCTTCGTAGTTGGTGGGAACCCCCTCCCACTCCGCGTCCACGCCCCGCAGCCGCGGGAACTCCCCCAGTACTTCGAGCATGACCCCGAAGTACTCATCGTGATCGGTAGCCATCCACAGCCGGCCTCCAGGGATCAGGGTGCGCTCGATCTCGGCGATGAATTCGCTGTTGACCAGGCGGCGTTTGTGGTGGCGTTTCTTCGGCCAGGGATCGGGAAAATAGATGTGGCAGGCATTGATGGAGTCGGCCGGAAGGAAGAACTCGACGAACTCCCGCGCATCTGCACGCGCCAGCCTGACGTTGCTCAGCTGGCGCTTCACACATCGCTGGTGGGCGATCCGCAGGTACTTGCTCGCCCACTCGACACCGAAATAGTTCCTGTCTGCGTGGCGTTGGGCAGCATCGATCAGAAAACGCCCCTTCCCGATTCCCAGCTCGATCTCGACGCCGTTTGCATTGCCGAACAGCTGCTCGAAGTCGAAAACGGGATCGCCGTCGCTCCGCGCCTCCAGGTCGAGAATCAGGTTTTCGACTTGCCGGGTCATCTACGCCGCGTCGGACAGGGCGGGTGCTCCCGTGGCCGTCTCAAAACAGCAAGGGCGCTGCTCCGGGCCTCGAGCAGCGCCCGAATGGTAGTTCCCTTTTCCGGCTCTCGGCTGTTCAGCCGCTCAGTGCGAGGGCAGGCCGCAGAACTGGTCGTAGTCGATCAGCTCGGAAATCGAGGGATTGTCGCCGCAAACCGGGCACTCGGGATCGCGGCGCAGCTTGAGCTCTCGAAAGGTCATGTCGAGGGCGTTGTAGAGAACGAGCCGGCCGACCAGTGACGATCCCTTGCCGAGGATGAGCTTGACGGCCTCGGTTGCCTGGATCACACCGACGATTCCCGGCAACACCCCGAGAACACCACCTTCGGCGCAGCTGGGGACCTCACCGGGAGGAGGAGGTTCGGGATACTGGCAGCGGTAGCAGGGTCCTCCTTCGGCGGGGTTGTACACGGTCGCCTGACCTTCGAAGCGGAAGATGCTGCCATCGACCACCGGCTTGCCCGCAAGAACGGCGGCGTCGTTCACGAGATAACGGGTCGGGAAATTGTCGCATCCGTTGACCACGATGTCGTACTCCGGCAGGATCTCCATGGCGTTGTCCGAGGTCAGCAGCTCGTGATGGGTGTGGACCTGCACTCCGGGATTGAGGTCGAGAAGGCGTTGTTTCGCCGCTTCGACCTTCGGCTCCCCGACCATCGATTCTCCGAACAGCACCTGGCGCTGCAGGTTGCTCTTGTCGACTACGTCGGCATCGACGAGGCCGGTGGCGCCGACCCCCGCCGCGGCGAGGTAGAGGCCCGTCGGGCAACCGAGTCCCCCGGCTCCGACCAGCAGCACCCTGGCCTTCAGCAACTCCTGCTGCCCCTGCTCCCCTACTTCGGGGAGGAGGATGTGCCGCGAGTAGCGCTGCAGGTCTTCCGCCGACAGCAGCCCGTTCTGCTCGATGCCGTAGCCGGCGTCTTTCCAACCCTTGATACCCCCGATCATCGAGCTGACGTTGGCGTATCCCATCTCCTCCAGGTCGCGGGCGGCCAGGGCGGATCGATTGCCGCCGGCGCAGTAGAGCACGATGCCGGCATCCCTGTCCATGGTGACGTCCTCCTCGACGTTGAGCTCGAGGAATCCCCTGGGAATCAGTTCGGCACCCGGGATGTATCCGTCGAGAACCTCGTCCCGCTCGCGGACGTCGATGAGGTGTCGGACGTCCCCGGACTGGAGTCCGCGATGAACCGACTCCGGGCTGACTTCGGTAATTTGCCGCTTTATCCTGTTGAGCAGCTGACTCGAGGTGACAGCCATTTCTCGAC
>JAPOZF010000340.1 GCA_026706165.1 Gemmatimonadota bacterium | reverse complement strand
CTACGACTTCGCGACCCTGCAGCGGCTGACGGGGACCTCCGCCTCCGAGCTGTCGCGGCGGCTCTGGTCCGGGGCCTGGGCGGGCCGGGTCACCAACGACAGCTTCGGCGCCCTGCGCAAGGGGATCGAGACGCGCTTCGAGGTCCCGGAAGCGGGGCCGCAGGCCGGGCGCCGCCCCGGGGCGGGGGGGCGCGGGGGCTTTTCCCGCTGGAAGGGGTCGCTGCCGTTCGCCGGCAACTGGCTCCTGCTGCCGGAGGCGGAGCCGCCGGCCGACCCCCTGGAAAGCGAGGAGCGCTGCAAGGAGCGCGTGCGCCTGCTGCTCGACCGCTACGGCCTGCTGTTCCGCGAGCTGCTGCAGCGCGAGTCCGCTCCCTTCCGCTGGACCGCCCTGTTCCGCTCGCTGCGCCTGATGGAGCTGTCGGGCGAAATCCTTTCCGGCTGCTTCTTCGAGGGCATCCCGGGGCCGCAGTTCATATCGCACCGGGCCTTCCGCAGGCTGCAGCGGGACCTGCCGGAGAAGCAGGTCTTCTGGATCAACGCCGCCGATCCGGCTTCCCCCTGCGGCCTGCCGCTCGAGGAGCTGCGCGCCTCCCTGCCGAGACGCGTCGCCGGCACCCACCTCGTCTACCACGGCCCCGACCTCGTCGTCGTCTCGGCGCGCCGCGGGAAGGCGCTGACCTTCCGGGTGGATGCGGACAGCGGCGACCTGCCGCGCTACTTCGGCTTTCTCCACCATCTGCTGACGGCGCCGTTCCGCTCGTCGCGGCGCGTGGTGGTCGAAACCATCGACGGAAGTCCGGCGTCGGGAAGTCCCTACCTCGACGCCCTGCGCACCTGCTTCGAGGTCCTGCCCGACTACAACGAGGTGGTGATCATGGGCGGCAGGTAGCGGGAACGGCCGCCCGTGGGAGGCCGTTCCGGCAGGCAGAAGGGCCGGGCGGCTCGGCACGCGCTTCCGGTTGGATCGAGGGAACCGGGAAGCTACGTTATGGGCGGATGGTGACGCAGCGCGATTCGCGCTTTATCGAAAGGATGGAGCCATGACCGACCAGGTGACGGCAGAGGACATTCTGGCAGTGAAGGGAGGGGACCTCCTCAGCGTTCAGGAGGACGCGACCATCGGGGAAGCGCTCGAGGTCATGGTCGGCGGCAAGGTGGGATCCATTCTGGTCAGGGAGGGCAGCCGCATAGTCGGCATCTACACCGAACGGGATCTCATGCGCAACTCCATCGACACCGGTTTCGACCCGA
This sequence comes from Gemmatimonadota bacterium, assembly GCA_026706165.1. The sequence goes on along the minus strand of JAPOZF010000340.1, from coordinate 10,627 downwards.
GGAGGGAGCGCATCGGGGATCACATGACCCGCGGCCTCAAGTTCGCCCCCCACACCGACACCGCCTACGAGCTGATGGACAAGTTCCTCGGCCTGCGCATCAGGCACCTCCTGATCGACAAGCACGACCGGTTCATCGGACTGCTTTCGGTCGGAGACGTCATCAAGGCGGCCCTGCAGGCGCGCACCGACGAGCTGGAGGAGCTCGAGGCGATCGCCAAGTGGGAGTACTACGAGGAGTGGAAGCCCCGCCGCTGAGGCCGGGGCAGCGCCATGCCGAGAATAGAGGTCGTCCCTGTCGAGCGCGCGACCGGCGCCCTCAAGGCCGAGTACGACAAGGCGACCGGCTGCGCCGGGCGGGTGTGGAACATCGTCAGCGTCATGAGCTGCAATCCCGCGGTCCTGCGGGATGCGATCCAGTTCTACGGCAGCGTGATGCACGGGCCCTCGCCGCTGACCCGCAGGCAGCGGGAGATGCTGGCCGTCGTCGTTTCCGCCCGCAACCACTGCGTCTACTGAACCCGCTCCCACGCCCACGATCTCCGGGAAGAGATCGCCGCATCCGATGACATGAGCGCCGCCGAGGCCGACGCCTTCGTCCGCGCGGTCGCGCGCGACTGGCGAAGCGCCCCGCTCAGCGGGCAGGACCGCGAGCTGTGCGAGTTCGCCGAGCGGCTCACCGGCGATTCGGAGGCCGTGGACGAGGGAGGCATAGGCGCCCTGCGCCGCTGCGGCCTCGACGACCGCGCCATTCACGACGCCACCCAGGTGGTGGCGTTCTTCAACTACATCAACCGCGTCGCCTCCGCCCTCGGGGTGGAGCAGGAGACCTTCGTCCGCGCCTGGGAGCAGGCGGCCGCGCCCTCCTCCCGGTAGAATTCAAGCATCGCAACAGCGCCGTGAAATCTCTACCTGTCCAGCCAACCGCTGAACCATCGGCTCAGCCGGTCGGGAAACGGTTCCGGCCGGTTGGAGCCAACAGAGTGGCAGGAGTAGTATGAGTTTAACGAGCGATCCCGGCATGGGGTAAGCAGAAGGGTGAGGTGATGGACGGAGAGCAGATTTTCAGGTAAGGACGCCTTCAAAAGCGTTGACGGCAGCGCGAAAGATGGCCGGCACGCCGGTTACTCCATCTCCAGGGCGGCCTTGATCCGGCCCCAGGAAACCGACTCGACCGCGGTGCCTTCCGGTTCGGCGTCGGCGGACAGCAGCAGCCCGTCGAGAAAGACATCCGCTCGGATTTTATCTATGGCCCTGTCCGCGTCCTTTCCGTCAGACATGGCTTCTGGTATCCAATACAGGCTCCCCCCGTCCTCTTCAAAATCCACCTCAACCACCGAAATCCCAAAGCCGATGACCTGCCTCGCGGTCAGATCGCTGGGCAGGATCTCCCCGGGCATGTGAAATCCCTCCCAGCGGTCGAACGGGGTGACGTACAGCTCGATCACGCTGATGGTCGGGTTTTCCCCGGCGGCGGCGCCGCCCGATTCCCCCCAGGGAGGCAGGGCCGTCCAGGCCAACGCTTCCGTTTGGTGCCTGGTGGCGGAGTCGTCCAGGTTCGGACCGCCGGCGGTGCGCGCAATAGCCTGGTATACCTGTGTTTGCCCCAGAAGCGTCTCCCACTCTTCCAATGTCGTACTGTTGACAGCGCCCCCACCGCCGCTGTGGTCCCCGTCGATGGCCAACACGATACTGTCATTGGCACCCATATGATCTCGGATAGAAGTCCACCAATCCACGCTGTAGTCGTGGGTGTTCTGGTACTGATCGTCGCTGGCAATGAAGGCCACATAGAAACGGGCCGGGTCTTCGTGCCAGGCAAGCCAGATACGGAAGTCCAGGTCGGACGGATCGGGGCTTTCGACCCCTCCCCCTTTGAAATCCAGCAAAGTCATGGCCGGCTCGCCGATCAGGTCATACCACTCGTCCACCGACCCGTCGTCGAGCCGGATCTGTTCCAGCATCTCGCCGGTGAGTTCCGGAATCGGGTACACGCGGCCGCCGGAATGGGCGTTGGCCGAGATGGGGAGCGAAAGGAGCAGCAAGAGGGTGGTGTACCATTGTTTCCGAACCAATGTAGGAGTCATGAGTCTCCAGCCTTAGGAAAAAAAGCGGACGAGCGCCCGCCCGGGGCGTGAAAGGGTGTGGGGTCACTCGTCCGCCGGTCCGCGCCGGGGCGGGCTGGTGCAGGGGCGAATTCATCTCAGCCCTGGCACTCGCACCACCCTCCACAGAAGTCGGAGTTGTCGTGGCCTTTCAGTGCGCACTCGTAGGCGCACAGGTTGGCGTTCTGGTTGGTGTGCCCATGACACCAGGCGCTACTGGAACTGGAGTGGGCGCCCAGAAGGGTCGCGCCTCCCACCAGGACTCCCGCCAGAATGGCGAGAAGAGCCTTCCTGCTCTGCATGAAAGGATGTCGCATTTCCAGCCTCCTTTGTGTTTGGGGTCGCGTCTTGTGCTCCCCCGATTCACCCAAAGGAGATGCAAAAGGCATGCCTGTACATGGGCGGGGCTCAATCAGTTTGTGCCTGTTGTGCGTAACCTGTTGTTTATCATTGGGGTTATTTAAATTTCATTTTTCTCGCCTTCGTCCTTGTCGCCATCGGCTCCCCCTTGGACTCGCCGTATATGATACGGTTTTCCGTATATGATACGGTTTCGCAGATGGGCCGCGGCCCTCCAGCCGTTCCTGCTTCAAGCCGGCTTCCCACGACAGCGGCCTTTCCGTGCACGGCGGAAAGGGTGCCGGCGGAGGGCGGGCGGTTTGCTCCCCGCTTTCACTACACTATATCAATGATGGCTTGACGAGTTAATGATGGTTTAACGAGTGGCTCGACGAGGGATTCCGGCATGGGTCGGGGCTGGGAGGAATAGCTCACTTTTTCAATTTTATACGCCGAATCAGGCTCGCAAGGAGAAGGGAACGCATGAGTTGGTCGGAAGAGGAGCTCCGGTCTTACCGGGATTGCGGCTATGCCCTGCGCCGCGGCCTGCTGTCTCCCGCCGAGGTGGGGGATCTGCGCGAGGCCCTGCCGCAGCTCCTCGAGGGGAAAGGCGACGGCATGCACCGCGAGCGGGAGCGCGGCGGAGCGGTGCGCCAGGTCTACCTCGCCCACCGTTTCGTCGGCGCCTTCGCCGGGGTCGTCCGCCACCCCGGGATTCTCGAACCCGTGATGCAGATCGTAGGCGGGGACGTCTACGTCTGGCACAGCAAGCTCAACGTCAAGGAAGCCTTCGAGGGCACCGTGTGGCTGTGGCACCAGGACTACGGCTACTGGATGTGGGACGGCGTCGGCCCGCGGCTGGTCTCGGCGATGGTCATCCTCGACAGGGCTACGGCGAACAACGGCTGCATGATGGTGGTCGCCGGCTCTCACAAGTGGGGCCGCCAGGAGCATTTCGCCGACGAGGAGACGACGAGCTACAGGCAGTGGTGCATCGACACCGGTACCCTCAGGGAGCGGCTGCGCGAGGAGCAGATCGAGCAGATCACCGGCGAACCGGGAGACGTGCTGTTCTTCGACTGCAACCTCGTGCACGGCTCCGGGCACAACATGTCCCCCCTTCCGCGCAAGGTGTTCATAACCGCCTACAACTCCGTCGACAACAGGCCGAGGCCGGTGGAGAACCCGCGCCCCGACTGGGTGGTGTCGCGCCGGTTCGACCCGGTGAGATAGCGCCGGCTCTCGTGAACGGCCGGCGGTCCTTCTTCGAAGCGCGGATGCCAGGGCCCGGATGGAAGCCCCGGAACCCCTGTCGACGCAAAGAATGGATCGGCGTCCCAAGGGCGACATTTTTCGTGACGGGACACTGGACACTGAAATGACCGTCTCGGGTGACAGGTCCGGGCTCGCATCGTTCGACGTGGTGCGGCTCAACTCCGAGCTGTTCCCGGTCGGCGGCCTAGAAGCCGATCTCTACGAGCGCTTCGGGCTGCGGCCCCGGGAAGCCGAGGCCAACACCCCGGGGACGATCATCCCGCACGTGGCCGCATGCGACGCCCTGTTCGCCGTGTCGGTCGCCCTTCCCCGCGAGGTGATCGACAGCCTGCGCAACTGCCGGCTGATATCGCGCCTCGGCACCGGCACCGACAAGATCGACGTCGCCCGCGCCACGGAGCGCGGCATCGTCGTCTCCAACGTCCCGGAGTTCGGGGTCGAGGACATGGCCGACCACACCATGGGGATGATCCTGTCGCTGCAGCGGCGCCTGCCCTGGATGCACCGCCGCATGCTGCGGGGGGAGTTTTTCGCCGCCCGCAGCGAGACCCTGGAAATCCGTCGGCCCGGGGAGTGCGCGCTCGGCTTGGTCGGGTTCGGGGCCAGCGCCAGGGCGGTGGCGGCGCGGGCGCTGCCGTTCGGGTTCCGCCTGCTGGCGACGCGCCGGAACATGCAGGCGCCGACGGACGAGGCGGAGCGGCTGCGGGTGCGCATGGTCGACCTGAAGACGCTGCTGCGGGAGTCGGATTACGTGTCCCTCCATCTGCCGCTCGATGCCGGCTCCTACCACCTCCTCGACAAGGAAGCCATCGCCCTGATGAAGCCGGGGGCCTTCCTAGTCAACACCTCGCGGGGGGCGATCGTCGACGAGCAGGCGCTCGCTGATGCACTCCGGGAGGGCCGCCTCGCCGGCGCCGGGATCGACACCTTCGAGGGGGTGGAGATTTTCACCCAGGACGAGCGCCCCCCCGAACACCCGCTGGTCGGGCTCGACAACGTCATCCTGAGCCCGCACGTCTCCGGTCTGTCGCGGGCGGCGACGCGCACCTGCGCCGACGCCGGGGTGCGCAATCTCGTCTGCGCGCTGAGGGGGTGTCTTCCACCTCCGGGCAACATCGTCAACCCGGCGGTGGTTCCCCGGGTGCCGCTGGCCCCGCACGATCCGGCTCTGTTCGACGATCCGTAATGCGTCCGGGGCAGGAGGAAGGCAGGAGGACCCTGCCTGCTGCCGCGTTAGCAATTTGCTTTATTTTGTGCAGGCCTTTCCAAAGGTAGGAGACCGACCCATGGACGAGCCACAGGTCATTTTTGACCCCTCCGGACGGCCCGCATTCGCCGTGATCCCCTGGGACCAGTATGCACGTCTGCAAAACGACGAGGAAACACTCTTGAGCGCCGAAGAGCTGTATGACCTCGCCAAGGCAGAGGGGGGCGAGTCCTTCCCGATCGAGGTGGCGGACCGTCTGATAACGGGGGAAAATCCGGTCAAAGTGTACCGGAACTATCGAGGCATTACCCAAAAGGAGCTGGCCTCTGCGGCCAACATCCATTCAGTGTACTTATCCCAGATCGAAACCGGGAAGAGAATCGGGTCGGCCAGGACGCTGGCGGCCCTCGCTCGTGCGCTCCACGTCACCGTGGACGATCTGATCTAAGTCGTTGCCCCCACCCCTGTCAGTACCCCGCTGGAACGTGTGACAGTCGAGCCGGGCCTGATCGCCGAAAACCACCACGTCGTTTATTTTGGTCCCCATTGTGTAGAATTTGAAGACAAGGGGGCCTGAGACGGGTTGCTCTTGTAACTTTTTTTGGTCCAGTGTGAGGCTGGGATGAGCGATAAAGCAGGATTGCTGTTCGATCTCGAAGGGAAGGTGGCCGCCGTATCCGGCGGGGCCCGGGGCCTGGGGCGGGCAATGGCCCTCGCCCTGGCCGGCGCCGGCGCCGACGTCGTGATCGCCGACATCGACGCCGGGGCGGCTGACGAAACGGCCGCGGAAATCGAAAGCATGGGCAGGCGCGCCGCCGCGGTCGCATGCGACATCTCCAGCCCGGAGCAGATCGACGCCTGGTTCGAGCGGATCGACGCCTTCGGAACGATCGACTTCCTCGGCAACGTCGCCGGCGCCGGGGTGCTCAAGGCCCCGGAGGAGCTTTCCCTCGAAGAAGTCCGGAAGGTGCTCGACGAGCTGGTCGCCTGCCGCTTCTACTGCTGCCAGCAGGCGGGGCGGCGCATGCTGGCGGCCGCCAGGGGCAGCATCGTAAACATCGGCTCCCTGGCGAGCGTCACGGCGCTGGGACGCGGGCACATCTCCTACAGCATGGCGATGGGGGGAGTGGTGCAGATGACGCGGGAGCTGAGCACGGAATGGGCCGCCCGCGGGGTGCGCGTCAACGCCATCCTGCCGGCGCAGGTGCTCAACCCCGGGCTCGAGGAGCGCATGGAGAAGGTGCCGGAGCTGAAGTCCACCTATCTCGGAGGAATCCCGAGGGCCCGCTTCGGACACCCCGACGACATCCGCGGACTGGCGGTGTTCCTCGCCTCCGACTCCTCCTCGTGGGTCACCGGGGCGCTGATTCCGATGGACGGGGGCAACCTGGCGATGAACGCCGGCGGCAGCTGGCCCGGCGGCCCGCGGGCGAGCGGATAAACGCGGCGCAACTGGACAACAGGCTCTTGAAACTCTCGAAAGAAACCGCGCTGGGGCTCTACCGGCAGATGCTGGCGATCCGCCGCACCGAGGAGCAGCACGCGCGCTCCTACGCCGCCGGCCACATTCTCGGCGCCTGCCACACCTACATCGGCGAGGAAGCGGTGGCCACCGGCGTCTGCGCCCACCTGCGGGCCGACGACGCCGTCTTCAGCACCCACCGCGGGCACGGACACGCCCTGGCAAAGGGAGTGCCGATCCGCGAGGTGATCGCCGAGCTGTTCGGCAAGGTCACCGGCTGTTCCCAGGGCCGCGGCGGCAGCATGCACCTGTTCTCCCCCGAGGTCGGCATGATGGGGACGAGCGGCATCGTCGGCCCCTGCATCCTGCAGGCCGCCGGCGCCGCCTACTCCTTCAAGCTGCTGGAGACCGACCGCGTCGGCGCCGCTTTCTTCGGGGACGGGGCGGTAAGCAACGGGGCCTTTCACGAAGGGCTGACGATGGCGGCAAGGTGGGAGCTGCCGGCCCTGTTCGTGTGCGAGAACAACCTCTTCGCCACCGAGATCGCCTTCTCCACGGCGACGAGCAACCCCGAGGTCGCCAACCGGGCCGCCGCCTACGGACTGCCCGGGGTCCTCCTCGACGGCAACGACGCAGTTGCGGTGTACGAGGCGGCCGGGGAGGCGGTTGCCCGGGCCCGCGGCGGCGGCGGCCCCACCCTGATCGAGTGCAGGACCTACCGCACCCGGCCCCACTCCGAAGGCATGAGGGACACCGGCTACCGCACCCAGGAAGAGATCGAGGCCTGGAAGGAGCGCGACCCGATCCCGGCGCTGCGCGCCAGGATCCTGGAGGCCGACCTGGCCTCCGGGGCGGAGCTCGACGCCATCGACGCCGGCATCCGGGCGGAGGTGAAGGAGGCGGCGAAGTTCGCCGAAGACTCGGCCTGGCCCGACCCGGCCACCATCTACGAACACGTCTACAGCGGACCTCGCGATGCGTGAGCTCACCTACACCGAGGCGGGCCGCGAGGGCCTGGGCGAGGAGATGGCCTCAGACCCGACGGTCTTCGTCGTCGGCGAGGGGATCGGTCCCCGGGGCGGCAACTTCAACACCACCACCGGCCTGCACGAGATCTACGGGGACATGCGGCTGCGCGACACCGGGATAACGGAGCGCGGGTTCACCGGCCTGTGCACCGGCGCCGCCATGACCGGCACGCGCCCGGTGGTCGACTACATGTTCCACGACTTCGCCCTCGACGCCCTCGGCGAGATCGTCAACCAGATCCCCAAGATCCAGTACATGAGCAGCGGCCGTCTGAAAATGCCGATCGTGCTGCGCGGCTGCATCGGCGTCGGCGGGGCGGCGGCGACCCATCACTCCGGCAGCTACTACCCGCTGTTCGCGCACCTGCCCGGCTTCCGGGTCTGCCTGCCGAGCACACCCTACGACGTCAAGGGGCTGCTGAAGACGTCGATCCGCAGCGACGACCCGGTGATCTTCATGGAGCACAAGTCGCTGCTCAACACCCGCGGCCCGGTCCCCGAGGAGGAGTACACCATCCCCTTCGGCGAGGCCTCGGTCCGCCGCCGGGGGGAGCACGTCACCGTCGTCGCCCTGACCACCATGGTGGGGCGCAGCCTCGAGGTCGCCGCCGGTCTCGAAGCCGAGGGAATCTCCCTCGAGGTCATCGACCTCCGCACCATCGCTCCGCTCGACATCGACGCCGTTCTCGAGTCGGTGCACAAGACCGGGCGTCTGCTGATCGCCGACGAGACCTGGGCCCCCTGCGGCATCGGGGCGGAGATCGCCGCGCAGGTGATCGACCGCGGCTTCGACGATCTCGATGCCCCGGTCCGGCGCCTGAACGGAGCCCACACCAACATCCCCTACAGCGCCCCTCTCGAGGCGGCCGTGGTGCCGCAGAAGGGGGACATCCGCGACGCTGTCCGCGAGCTGGTCGCCGAATAGGAGCAGCAGTGGCGGTCGACGTCGTCATGCCCCGCCTCGGATGGACCATGGAGGAGGGCACCCTGGTGGAGTGGACGAGACAGGACGGGGACGCGGTCGCGGCCGGCGAGGTGATCATGCTCGTCGAGAGCGACAAGGCGGTCACCGAAGTCGAGTCGTTCGACGAGGGCATCCTGCGCACCCCCCCGGACTCGCCGCCCCCGGGAACCACGGTGCCGATCGGCACCCTCCTCGCCTTCATCCTGCAGCCGGGGGAGGAGATGCCCGAGGGGCCGTCCGGGAGCCCACCGGAAGCCGCGGCCCCTGCGCCGCCCGGACCGGCTCCGGCGGCTGAACCGGAAACCGCGCCCCCCCGGCATTCCGGAGCGGCCCTGGAAGCCGCGCCCGCGGCCCCGCCTGTTCCGGGGCGGACACCGGTTTCCCCGCTCCGGGGACGCCGCGGGCCGGCGATCTCTCCCCGGGCCCGGCGCGTCGCCGTGGAGCTCGGCATCGACTGGAAGCGCCTGAGTGGCAGCGGCAGGACCGGCCGCATCGTCGAGCGCGACGTGCGCGCCGCCGCGGAAACCGCATCCGCGGCACCCGCCCTTGCGGCACCCGCCCCTGCGGCGGCCTCCCAGGCCGTCGAGGTGGACGTGACCGCCTTCGCCGGCCACTGCGACCGGCTGGCGGTGCTGATGAAACGGGCCCCTGTTGTTCCCGGCATGCTCGATCTCGTCCTGCGGTCTGTCGGCAGGGCACTGGCCGAGGCCCCGTCGCTGGCCGGGGCGGGCGCCGGGGTCCGCGTTCAGCGCGACGGCTTCGCGGCGGTCCTGAAGCGGTTCCCGTCGCTGTCGGTCCTCGACATCTGCGGGGCCCTGGCCGATGACGAAACCGCCGAGGCCGGGGCGGTCCCCGCGGCGACCCCGTTCGGCGTCGTCGCCCTCGAAGGGGTCGATTCGCTGGCTCCCGGGCTGCCGCCCGGAGCCGTTGCCGTTCTGGGGCTGGGTGCGGTGCGGGAAAAGGAGGGGGACGGCGGGACGAGGAAGTCGCTGAATCTGCGGATGACCTACGACCTCTTCGCGGTGGCCGACGCGGAGGCTCAGCAGTTCCTGGGAGCGCTGCGCTCGTACCTCGAAGACCCTTTCAACTGGCTCTCCTGGTGACGGGTGCCTGCGGGCGAAAGCTGGCGTTCGGACGGGGGCGCCATTGGGGCGGGCCCGCAAGCCCCCGAACGAAGTCTGCCGCTGGTGTTCCCGCCGAGCGAAGGCAACGCCGCGAGCCGGGGCTCGAGGAAAATCGCACAGATGAAGGGGTTGGATTGAACCGCGGTTTCCTCAAGATGAGGCGGCGGCCTGATTCACGCGGGTTTGCGCGCGCGGGCATTTATTCAGATGCCGATCCGGTATTGAATTGACGCGATCGGTCCCGGCACGGGATGGCGCGGAAGAAGCGGCGCCCGGCGCCGCGGCGTGTTGTCGAGACGGGAGAACGGAATGAGGCTGGCAGGCAAGATCGTCGTTACTACCGGGGGAGCCACCGGCATCGGGGGCGCCACCGCGGAGCTGTGCGCGGCCAAGGGGGCCGTGTCGATTATCCTCGACTACAACCGGGGGGAGGGCCGCTCAACCCTTGAGCGGATCGAGGGAGCCGGGGGCAGTGGGGAGTTCCACGAGGTCGACGTGCGCCGCGAGGAACAGGTCGCCGCGGTTTTCGCGAAGATCGCCGCCGCCCACGGCCGGGTCGACGTGCTGATCTGCAGCGCCGGCGTGCTCACCGGCGCCCACCAGGAAATCACCGAGCTGGCCGAGGAGGACTGGGACACCACCATCGACACCAACCTGAAGGGGACCTACCTGACAGGAAAGCACGCGGCGCCGCTGCTGAGGGCGTCACCTTCCTCGGTGCTGCTGCTGATCGCCTCGGGCGCCGGGGTGGGCGGCGGCAGCTCGTCGTACGCGTACGCGGCGAGCAAGGGGGGGATGCACGGGATGCAGTACAACTTCGCCAGGGAGCTGCCAAGCACCCGGGTCCACGTCGTCTGCCCCGGCAGCATCGCCACGCCGTTGAAGCTGAAGAACATCGGGCAGGGAGCCGAAAAGCGGGGGGAGGATCCAGAAGCCGCCATTGAAGCGGCGAAGAGAACCCTGGGCGATCCGGTGGGGATCGCCCGCATTCTCGCTTTCCTGGCCTCGGAGGACGCCGACTACATCAGGGGGGACATCAGGACGCGGTAACCCAGGTGACTACGGCATGACCCGGCAAGTCGGCTCGAAGGGCTCCAGCCGATCCATCCCGTAGGTCAGCAGGT
>JAPOZF010000402.1 GCA_026706165.1 Gemmatimonadota bacterium | reverse complement strand
CGCGGGGGTGTACCTCTGCCGCCTGACCGCCGCCCGGCAGGCCGTGGTGCGCAAGGTCACCCTCCTCCGGTGACATCATGTTGACTCAAAATTCAATTGAATGAGTTGAATGAGTATTGAATTTCGACACCTCACGATTCTATAAGTCAAAAGCTGCATTGCAATGCCAAAAAACCGGGATGCGGCACGACAGGCGATTGCTTTCAAGGTTACCCGCCTGGTTCTCAACCTCAAAACCTTGGTTGCAAATCAAAAAACCAGACATGCAGCGTGACAGCTTCTCAATAAAGGTGGATGCTCCCCGCATGTTGCCGCCGCAGCCTGGCGGCGAGCCGGTCGATGTCGCGGTCCTTCCCGGCGCGGCGCAGGGCCGCGATGAGAAGCACTTCCTCCCGCTCCCGCCTCCAGGACCGGATCTCCTCGGTTTCGAGGTACCCCGCCGCCAACGCCGCCTCCCAGACCAGGGTTTTGGGGACCGGCAGTTTCCAGGCGGCGAGGTAGATACCGAGACTGTCCCCCAGGGCAGGCTGCTCCCCGGCCACTCGGAAGGAGCTGACGTACTCGCCCACCGTGATTTCGCCCCCCTCGTATACGAACAGAGGGGTGCGGCCTTCGGCGGGAGAAAACCGCGGCCAGATCCCGGCCTTCGGGTCCCTCGCCACCAGGATGGCGAATCCTGCCGGCGCGGGACGCAGGCGAAATTCCCTGGCCAGTTCCCCGATCAGGGCGAGGTGCTCTTCGACGAACCGCTCCCGGCGCACGGATTCCAGCAGCTGGCCGCGGTAGGTTTCGAAGTCGGCCTCTCTTTCGGCGGCGCAGTGGATGAGCGTGAACCCCTCCTCCCCGGGCAGCGGCTCGGAAACGGTACCGGGCTTCAGTTCGGCGAATACCTGGGGCGGGATGCCATCCCTTGCGGCGCCTACCCGGTTGAGGTAGCCCAGGTCTTCCCCGGCCGCCTCGGCCCCGTCCTGCAGGATACGCCGGCGCAGCTCCGCGGCGGCCTCGGGGGTTTCCGCCCGCGACCGGCGCAGCAGTTTCTCCCGTCCGTAGCCGCCGCGGTCGAAAAGCTGCCTGAGCTCCTCCCCGGTGACGGCGATGCGGGCGTTCACCCTGTCGGCCTGGTATGAGTTGATCGTCTTCTCGCGCACCTCCCAGGCGAGCCGCCCGGTGAAGGCACGCTCCCTGTCGAGTCCCCTGGCGCGGGCCTCGAGGGCGAGCAGCTTGCGGTCGACGAGGGCCTGCAGAAGCTCCTGCCGCGAGACCCCGGGGCGGGCAGCCGCCAGCTTGTCGATTTCCCTTTCGTATATCAGCTCTTCCCCGACCTGGGCGGCGACGTCGTAGGGATCGGGTTCTCCCCCGCAGGCGGTCAGAAGGAAGCAGAACCCCGGCAGGATCCCCGCACTTCCGCAGAATCCGGAGTCCGAGCTCAGGAGGCGCCGCCCCCCGGACAGGGACCCACGCAGGACAATTTTCAGGGCAGCAATGTTCATGACGCCGGTACTCCGGCGGGATAAAAAGCTGGTGGGGACGGTTCCGGCAAGAATAGGGGGCCCCGGCGGCCGGTACCGGCGCAAAGTTCGGAGCCCATTCGGAGACAGGGTGTTCGCTGCCATTGCAGCCGCCATTGCACCGGCGGCGGGCCGGGTCTACATCCTGACGGCTGCGGTGCGGCCGAACAGCATGCGAACGGCCATGGGAGCCGCGGTGCGGTCTCGCCCGGGTGCAGCCGCATGAAAGGGAAGGCGGCCCCCGGGCCTGATCCGGCCCCGGCCCTTCTACCAGTCAGAAAAAGGAGAGCGGCATGGAACAGCGGCCCGAGCAACGGTCGATGCCGGCGCACCGGTCCTTCCTCGGGGACGCCGGCCATTTCATCAGCAGCTTCCGCGCCATCTACCTCAACAACCCCGAGGGTCGCGCCTTCGCTTTCACGGCCCACCGCTACATGTGGCCGACGCGCTGGGAGGGGGACGGCCGGGTTCTCGTTCACGGCCCCGACGGCAGGGAGGTCGGAAGCGCGGAGATCAAGGGAGAGGAGGAGAGCGCGACCATCGAGGTGGCGGCTGGTCAGCTGGGGGTCTACGCGGTCCGCGTCGAGGGCCTCGGGTATCGTTTGACCTGGTTCGAGTGCAGCCTCGGGCAGATGGTGCTCGACTGCGGCGACTGGGAGGAGCGGCGGGGGCGGCAGGAGACTTTCGACATGCACACCGTCACCGTGCCGCGGCGGTGGTACTTCTTCGTCCCGGAAGGGGTGAGCGGGTTCGAGATCGCCAGCCAGCACGGGTCGGCGCACCGCCAGGACTCCGGCCTGGTGGTCTTCTCGCCCCGGGGGCAGCCGGTCGCCGCCCATTTCGGCAGCCGGCCCCGGGCGTTGGCGTCGTCGTTCGCCGACCGCTGCAACATGACGCCGGGCTGGGACTTGGTCGACGAGATGCCGGACCGGCACGTCATGCGCATCGAGACCGACCCCGGGAGCACGGGCCGCTTCTGGTCGATCTGGCTGTGCGGGGGGGACGGCCACTGCTACAGCCCGCTGCAGGTGCTGCTCAACGGGGTGCCGCCCTACCTGTCGTCGATGCCGGAGCAGTGGTTCAACCCGCAGACGGGCCGCGCCGCGCCGGTGGTCGGGTACGACTTCCACAGCGGCCCGTCGCAGCGCACCAGCGAGACCTTCTGCGCCCCCTGTCCCCTGCTCGGCGACACCGACACCGGCATGCGAGGAAAGCATTCGGTGTACCTGCGCAACCCGGAGAACCGGCCCTTCGATTTCATGGCGGCAGGGTACATCATTCCCGAGGGAGAGTACGTTCCGGTGCATTTCCGGGCGGCGGGGCCGGAGGGAGAGGATCTCGGGGAAGCGGATGGGTCGTTCACCCACCGCTCGCCGCCGGAGCCGGCGTCGATCAGGGTGCCGGCGGCCGGAGCCGGCGTCTACGAGGTGGAGGTCGACTCGCCGCGCTGGTACGGCTGGAGCGAGCCGAGCATGCCGACGGTGCTGGGCGGCGCTCCCGTTGCCGGCGGCGGGGCCCGGTTCTCGCTGATGCTCGCCCTCGGGCGCCACTGGTTCTTCGGCGTTCCCGAGGGGACGGAGGAGTTCCTGGTGCGCGTCGAGATCGCCGATCCCAACCACGCCCTGCAGGTCGAGATCAACGCCCCGGACCGGATCGTTCAGATGCTGTATGCGCAGGGGGGCGCGCCGCGGGAGGTGAGGGTGCCTGTTCCGGAGGGCCTCGGAGGCAAGGTCTGGTTCCTGAGGCTGTCGGCCGGCAGCTCCACCCGGCTCCTCGGCCAGGGCGCCGGCAACCGGCGCACGGTGCAGATCGATCCCGACGTCGAGCTGCACGGGGTGCCAGGGTACCTCGCCCCCACCTGGGAGCAGTGGTTCGACCCGGGCGCGCGGAACCGTTGAACCGGATGCGCCGGGGAAAAGGCCGGGGCCGCCTTGATTCGGCTTGGCAGCAGCCCCGGGCAAACCCGGGGCAAGGGGCCGCAACCGAATCGGCGCCCCGTCGGAAGACCGGCACCGAACCATCCCCCGGATTCCTCTGCCGCTCCAGGTCCTACGGCACCAGTTCGTGCAGGTCCTCTATCCAGCGGTACCCCGGGGCGTCGGTGAGCTTGTAGGCCCCCCCCATCACGAAGATGCGCCCGTCGACCAGGGCCGACGCCATCCATGCCTTCCTGTCGGGCATGGGGGTTTCCCGGGACCAGGAGTCGGCGTCGACGTCGTAGATCTGGACCTTGTCGTGATACGGCCCGTCGTCTCCGCCCCAGCCCCCGAAGGTGTAGATCCGGCGGCCGACGGCGAGCACCCCCGGGTCGCACCGGCCCGTCGGAATCGGGGCCAGCTCCTCCCAGCGGCCGCCGTCGGGATCGAGGGAGAACGTGCGCCTGTTCACCCCTCCTTCCGGCCCGCCGATGCCGGCCGAGACGTAGATGCGGTCGCCGACGGTGGCGACCGCCGGACCCTGCAGGCCCAGCGGCAGGGGAACTCCCGGCGACCAGCGGCCGGTGTCCGGATCGAACACCTCGACCCGGTCGAGATGCGCCCCGCCGCTGCCGCTGTCGTTGTTCATCGAGTTGCCGCCGATGGCGTAGATCCTGCCCTTGCAGACGGTGGCGACCAGGCCGGCCCGCGGCTCGCTCAGGGATTCGACGGCGGACCAGGTTCCAGTGGCGAGGTCGAGCCGCTCGACGCTGTCGCGGATCTCGAAGTGGCGGTCGTCCCCGGTGCGCCGCTTCTCCTCGGCGGGACGCACCCGCTTGCCGCCGATGGCGTAGATTGCGCCGTTCACCAGTCCGGCCCCGAACCATCCCCGCGCCGTCGGAATCGGCGGGCCGCTTTCCCAGCTGTCGCTTTGCGGATCGTAGATCTCGACGGCGT
Organism: Gemmatimonadota bacterium; assembly: GCA_026706165.1. The sequence continues at coordinate 7,607 of JAPOZF010000402.1, read as the reverse complement.
GCACGGTCTCGTCCCCGGCGCCGGAGACCGCGTAGATCTTCGAGCCGACGGTGACCGCCTGCAGGTCGTGCCGCGGCGTCGGCATCGACCGCCGCTGTATCCATTTCCCCATTCTGTCTATCCTCCTCGCCAGTTGGCTGGTTACGGCCCCCACACCGGGGCCTCGATGGCTTGCGGGACAAGCTGCCCCGGAATACGGCCGGCAGTGAATCAGCGGAGAGAATCGAATGCCGACAATGACCGGCGCCCAGGTCATGGCCGACATGCTGAAAGGGTACGGACTCAGCCACCTGTTCATGGTGCCCGCGGTGCTGCGGCGGACCATGGTCGAGCTGGAGAGGCGCACCGGCATCAGGCGGCTGCACGTCCACTCGGAGAAATCGGCCGCCTACATGGCCGACGGCTACGCCCGCGCCACCGGGCGTCCCGGGGTCTGCATGGCCCAGGTGATCGGCGCCCTCAACCTCGCCGCCGGCCTGCGGGACGCCCATCTCGCCCACTCTCCCGTCATCGCCATGACCGGCGGCCGCGACCCGCACACCAAGTTTCGCGGCGTCTACCAGGAGGTCGACGACCTCCCCGCTTTCGAGCCGGTGACGAAACTCAACGCCACCGTCGACGCGGTGGAGCGCTTTCCCGACATGATCCGCCAGGCGTTCCGCGCCGCCACCTCGGGCACGCCCGGTCCCGTGCACCTGCAGTTCCGCGGAAACGAGGGCCAGATCGACGCCGAGCAGGCCGACATGGAGGCGCTGTGCGAACCCCGTTTCGCCCGGGTACCCCCGTTTCGCCCCGAGCCGGGGGATGAGGAGACCAGGGCTGCGCTGGCCCTGCTGGAAGCGGCGCAGCGTCCCGTCATCGTCGCCGGCGGCGGAGTGCGCGCATCGGGGGCGGCCCCCGAACTGGTCGCCCTGGCGGAACGCCTGAACATCCCGGTCGCCACTTCACTTAACGGCAAGGACGTCATCCCCGGTTTCCACCCGCTGTCGGTCGGCGTGGCGGGCACCTATTCCCGGGAGAGCGCCAACCAGGTGGTCAACCGGGCGGACCTGGTCTGTTTCGTCGGAACCAGCGCGGGCGGCATGACCACCCACTTCTGGCAGGTTCCGCCGCCGGGAACGCCGGCGATCCAGATCGACATCGACGGGGAGATCATCGGCCGCAACTACGCGCTGCAGGCCGCGGTTCAGGCGGATGCAAAGGCGGCCCTGGCGCGGATGCTGGCGCTGGCGGGCCCCGGCTCGGCGGCGCAGCGGACCGCCTGGGTCGAGCGCGCCGGGGCGATCGTCGGCGAGTGGCGCGGCAAGTACGGCGGCCTGCTGGAATCCGACGCCGTCCCGATGCGGCCCGAGCGGATATGCGGGGAGCTGACCGGCCACCTGCCGGACGACGCCATCGTCGTCGCCGACACCGGGCACGGAGGCATGTGGATGGGCGGCATGTTCGACCTGCGTTCCCCGGGCCAGAGCTACCTGCGCAGCGCCGGGCACCTGGGATGGGCCTTCCCGGCCGCGCTCGGGGCAAAGTGCGGCGCTCCCGGGCGCCCGGTGTTCTGCTTCACCGGCGACGCCGGGTTCTGGTACCACATCGCCGAGGTCGAGACCGCGGCGCGCTGGGGCATCGACGCCGTCATCCTCGTCAACAACAACAGCTCGGGAAACCAGTCGAAGCGGGGGTTCGACCGGGTCTACGACGGCGAGCAGACCGAGGAGGGGCTGCGCCTGTGGCAGTTCACGGACGTCGACTTCGCCCGGATTGCAGAGAACATGGGAGCCGTCGGAATCCGGGTGGAGAAACCGGCGGAGCTGCCGGGCGCCCTCGAGCGCGCCTTTTCGGCCGGCCTGCCCGTGGTCATCGATGCCGTTTCCGACATCGATGCGATGGCCCCTCTGGCGGTGACTTAGAGCCTGCGCGCAAGCAAGCGGCCGAAACGGGGGTGCCGATGTCCCCGGCTCGCAACGCCCTGAGCGAGTCGTACCGGGTTGTACGGCGGACGAAGGCGGCGTTGGCGACCCGGGATACAGCGGGAGCGGTTCACGCGGAATGGTGCGCGCAGGCACTGGACTTCGGGCGGGAATTTCCTGCGCAGTTCCGGGCCTGCTGCCAAACGAAGCTGCCTGCGTACCACGGGCAAGGTTTCCCGCGCAGCTACCGAAAGCTGGCGAAGCCGTCCGGAGTCGGCACCTCGACGACGGTGACTACCCCGGCGTTCAGAGCGGTTTCCAGCGCCGGCCCCAGCTCCGCCAGAGATTCCGCCCGCAGGCCGCGGGCCCCGTATGCTTGGGCCAGCCTCGTGAAGTCCGGATTGCGCAGGTCGCTGGCGATGTAGCGTTCGCCACGGCCCTGCTGGTACTGGCGCAGCAGCCCCCAGGCGTTGTCGTTGAACAGCAGGATCACCGGATCGAGGCCGTACTGAACGCAGGTCGCCAGCTCCTGGATGTTGAACTGGAAGCCGCCGTCCCCGGTGATGCAGACGACCTGGCGGTCCGGAGCCCCCGCCTTGGCGCCGACAGCGGCCGGCAGCCCGAACCCGAGGCCTCCCCAGGCAGGCGTCATGTAGGTCCGCTGCCCGTAGGCGTCGAGACAGTAGTTGGCGCCGCGGTGGTTGCAGATGCTTACGTCGCCGGTGAAGATCGCGTCCCTCGCCGCTGCCGCGCGGACGGTCTCCATGATGCCGGTCTCGCACGGCATGGTCCGCCGCTTGAACTCCCTGACCGCGTCCCTGACCCGCTCGACCTCGGCGGCGAACCCGGGGTCCGGCCGCGGTGAATCAGCGGCGACCGCGCGGTCGAGCTGTCGGAGCACCGTTCCCGCGTCGCCGACCAGCTTCACCGAAGTGTCGTACCACTTCCCCATCGGCTCCGGATCGATGTCGAGGTGGATCAGGCGGGCGGGCTGCTCGAGCCCCTGCGACTTCACCCGGAACCAGGAGAGGCTGGAGCCGACGACGAGAAGGGTATCGAGGGAGTTGGCGAAGGTCAGCCGCGGATCTTCGCGGCCCCCGGGCGGGAAGTCGTACTCGCCGCCGAACATGCCGAGGCTCAGGGGGTGGTCCTCGGGGATCGACCCCTTGCCGTTGGCGGTGGTGAACACCGGGAGCCCCAACCTCTCCACGAGGCGAAGCAGATCCCCGGCGGCGCCGGAGCGGTGCACGCCGGTGCCCGCCAGCACCCCGGCGCGTCCGCCGGCCCGCAGCAGGGTCGCGGCCTCCTCGACCAGGGCCGGATCCGCCGCAGGAGCGGGCGCCTCCACCGCCTCGGGGATTTCCACCTCGGCCTCCTGTCCCTGGACGTCGACCGGGATCTCGATGGCGACCGGCCGCGGCCGCGCGTTTGCGAACAGCTCGAAGGCCTCGTCGATCCGCGCCGGCACCTCCCCGGGGCGGCTTACGTGGATGGCCGCCCGGGTGACCGACGAGAGCATGCCGAGCTGGTCCCTGGTCTCGTGGATCGTTCCCAGTCCCCGCTCGTACAGCTCCTCCTCGGCGGTGCTGGTGATGCTCAGGACAGGGGAGGAAGCGAAGTACGCCTCCCCCAGGCCGCCCATGGAGTTGGCGGCTCCCGGACCGGTGCTGGTCAGGCAGACCCCCGGCCTTCCGGTCGCGCGGGCGTAGCCGTCGGCCATCATCGCCGCGGCGTGCTCGTGGCGGGCGCTTATGAAGCGGATCTCCCGCCGGTGGTCGTAGAGGGCGTCGAAGATCTCCATGGTGTGGCTGGAGATGATCCCGAAGACCGTGTCGACCCCGTGGGCCCGCAGCGACTCGACCAGCGCCCGGGCAGCCGACAGCCTAGCCATCCCCCGGCCCCCTGGTTCGCGCCGTCTCCAGCACGTCGCGCAGCCGCTTGCCGACGATCAGCTCCTCCCCCGGCTTGAGGCTGAGGGCGTACACGGTCAGCGGGCTGCCCCGGCGCGCCCTGGCGCCCCCGGGAGGGAAGAACTCGCGGACCCGCGTCACGTACGGGTTGTAGTTCGACAGCACCGATATCGGCGGGTCCCCCTCGCGCAGCTGGCGCCCGCACTCGTCGGCGGTCAGCCCGAACGCCTCCTCGTCCCAGCGCACGACTATCTGCATGAAGCGGTTGCTGCCGCGGCGGACCTCGATATCGGTCTCGACTCCGGGAACCGACTTCACCATCTCCTCGATGCGCTCGAGGGTTTCGGTCTGTTCCCGGTAGAGGGCCTCGAGGTCGACGGTAAGCCACTTCTCCAACGCCGCCATGCAGCCGACGATCTGGTCCTTGCTGACCTTCATGGCGCGGCAGACAGCTCCCTCGACCGGACTGGCGTTGGCCAGGGCCGCCTCGATCAGGTCCGCGCGGCCGAGCAGCAGGCCGCTGTCCTGGGGGCCGCGCAGCCCCTTGCCGCCGCTGAAGCCGTAGAGGTCGACCCCCAAGGGAGGGTAGCGGCGGATGTTCCCGATCGGCGGGATGCCCCCGGCGGCGTCGACGAACACCGGCACCCCGGCCGGCCTGCAGAGCCCAACCATCTCCTCGAGCGGCGGGGGATCGGCCGGGTCCGGATCGGCGGGGTACCCGGTGCAGAGCATGGCGGTGCGGTCGCTGAGAGCCCTGCCCAACTCGTCGAGGTTCCTGACGACTACGGGAACCCCTCCGGTGAGCCTGAGGGCGCTGTCGAACACGGAGCGTCCGCCCCACAGGATGATTTCGCTCCGCAGCCCGGTGGTGTCCGGGAGCTGCCAGATCTTCTCCGGGTCGGTCCCGGCGATGCAGGCGGCAGCGGCCAGGGCCATCGAGCCGGAGGCGCCGGTGGAGATCATTCCGGACTCGGCTCCGGAGATCTCGGCGAGGCGCACCCCGGCTGCCCGCTGCAGCTCGCCGACGTCGATGGAATACTGGGCCGCCTCCTCCATGGCGCGCCGCACCTCGGGCCAGACCGTCGTCCCGCCGAGGAAGGTGAAGGGGATGTTGGCGTTGATGACCGGCCTCGCCCCGAGGCGGGTGTAGACGTTGTCTTCGAAAGTATGGTCGGGCATTCGCTCTTTCCTCGAGGGTGTTCGGGCCTGGCGCAACGGTCTCCACCGGGCGATGGCAGCAGGCAGGCGGCTCTCTCTTGCTGCCATATACTAACCAATGCAAGATTCGATACCCGGCGCGACCGGCGGCCTCGTCCGCCCGCCATCAGGAGACAGCCCATGTTGACGCGACTGAAAGTCACCGGCTTCAAGAACCTGGTAGACGTGGACGTGAGCCTCGGTCCGTTCACCTGCGTGGTCGGGCCCAACGGGTCGGGAAAGTCGAACCTGTTCGACGCGATCCGGTTTCTCAGCGCCCTTGCCAACCACACGCTGATGGAGGCAGCCGCCTCGGTGCGGGACCAGGACAGCCGCACGGCGGACGTCCGCAACCTCTTCCACCGCTCGGGCGACCGCCATGCCGAACGGATGTCCTTCGAGGCGGAGATGCTCGTGCCGCGCAAGGCGGTCGACGACATGGGACAGGAAGCCCGGGCAAGCATCACGTTTCTGCGCTACTCCCTCGAGCTCGCCCGCAGGGAGGCCGGCGACGGCCTGATACCGGGGTTCCTCGAAATCATGCGAGAGGAGCTGGTTCACATCTCCCAGCGCGACGCCGGCCGGCACCTTCCGTTTCCCCACAGTGCCGGGGAATGGCGCAAGTCGGTGGTACGGGGGCAGCGGCGCGCGCCCTTCATCTCGACCATGGGGGAGGGCGAAGACAGGGTCATATTCCTGCATCAGGACGGCGGCAGCAGCGGCCGTCCGCTGCCCAGGCCGGCCAGTCTGCCGCGCACCGTGCTTTCGTCGGCCAATGCGGCGGAAAGTCCCACCGTGCTGGCTGCCCGCCGGGAAATGGAGTCCTGGCTGATGCTGCAGCTGGAACCGGCTGCGATCAGGTGTCCGGACGCGTTCGCTTCCGCCGCGCGTCTGGGGACTGACGGAAGCCGTCTGGCGGCCACGCTCTACCGCCTGGCTCAGGCTGCGGAAGCGGACAGCAGCGGCCGGGAAGGGGAAGAGGGAGAAACGGCAAATCCGGCGTACAGGCGGATCGCCGGCCGGCTGTCGGAGTTCACCGACGACGTCCGCGAGATACACATCGACAGGGATGAGAAACGGGAGCATCTGACCTTGTATGCGACGGATGGGGAGAACACCCCTCATCCGGCGGCGGCGCTGTCGGACGGGACCCTGCGTTTCCTCGCCCTTGCCGTCCTGGAGATGGATCCGGAAACCCAGGGAGTGCTCTGTCTCGAAGAGCCGGAGAACAGCATCCACCCCGCGCGGGTATCCGCCGTGCTCCGGCTGCTGCGGGATATCGCCGTGGATACCCGGCAGGCCGCGGGACCGGAAAACCCGCTGCGGCAGGTGATCGTCAACACGCACTCCCCCGCCGTGCTGCAGCAGGTCCCCCAGGAAAGCGTCGTATGCGTCAAAGCCGTGGAAGCAATGGATGAGAAGGGGCTGCTGAAGAAAGCCCGCTTCTTCTGTCTTCCCGATACGTGGAGGGCGAAAAGCAGCGGGGAACCGGATACCATCGACCTCGGCGACCTGATCGCCTTTCTGAACCCCGTGCTCCGCAAGGATCAGCTGGAAGCCGAAGCGAAGGAGAAGCGGGTCGTCGACAGGGCGGATGTGCGGCAGCTGCTTCTGTCCCCTTCGTGGTGAGCCGGTTTTTGAAGGGGAACAGTGCGCCGCCTACCTTAAAATTGCCCGCGGGAGGGCCGGGCAGCGGGGAGCTGCCTGCCATTTTTACCGTCTTCCATATCGGAGACTGTTCGGAGAGGAGAACGATGCACACTTGTACCCCCGTCGCGAAACGGTGCCTGGAATTTCTGCACCGGAAACTAACACCCTGCCTGATTGCGTTTCCCGTCCTTTGCCTTGCGGCACTTCAGCCGCGGGCCGCCGATGCGGGAGCCTGGACCCTTGGAAAGGGCAACCTGTGGAGCAAGGTCACCTTCCTGTCGCAGACGACCGACGAACATTACGACGGTGAGGGAAGTGCGGTAGCAATGCCCCTGGATGCCCGCTACCAGACCCGGCAGGTCTATTTCGACCTGTTTTACGGCGTCAGGGACGGGATCGATCTCGGCATGCAGATCCCGTTGGTCAGCAACAAGTTCGTCGACAAGGACGAAGGCAACGACGTGGCGTCTCCGCCCCCGGCCCTGGAAACGGAGTCCGGTCTGTCCGACCTGCGCGGATACGCCAAGTTCAAGCTCCTCGACCAGTCCCAGACCGTCGGCACGCTGAAACTGGGGTTCAAGATCCCGATGGGCGAGTACCGCCCGGTGCCCGAGGCCCTTTCCGTAACCGACGGACAATGGGACCTGGAGATGGTCGGGCAGATCGGCCGTTCCTTCTGGCCTACCCCGATGTACGCCAATGTCGACCTGGGGTACCGGATCCGCGGCGAATACAAGGACACCGACGGGGTCGAGCCGGACCGCAGCTATACTCCCGGGCCGGAGCTGGTATTCAACGCCGAGGCCGGGTACAGCCCGATGGACAGGCTCCTCGTCGCCCTCAAGTTCGAGGGCCTCTCGGGAGCGGAGTACGATGCCCTGAGCAACCCGGCCGAGCCGGAGACGCTCAGCCAGAGCGTCACCTACCTGGCGCCGACGGTGTTCGT
>JAPOZF010000502.1:7800-11999 GCA_026706165.1 Gemmatimonadota bacterium | reverse complement strand
GGCGGTCTTCCCCAGAGCCTGCTCGTCGAGGGTCACCATGACTCCGTTGCTGAGACTGTTCTCCTCCACGTGGCGGGCCGCTTGGATATGGGGAACTCCGTCCAAGGCGTCGATGATGCGGTCCGCCCTGACCCAGTGCTCGGTGATGCGGGCTTCGTGGTCCATGGCCAACCATTCCCTGAGCGCCACGATCACCGCGACGATTTCCTGGCGGTCGAGCTTCAAGGGCCGCCCCAGAGTTTCGTAGTCGCTGGTCTCGAAGCCGATGAAACTGTGCAGGAAAGCTGCTTCGACAAGATCCCGGGGACCGCACAGGATGCCGGTGGAATTGGGGGCACCGATGTACTTGGCGCCGAAACCGGCGAGTCCGCCGGAGGAGGCAAGACCTCGCATGGTCTCGAGGGGGCAGACCTGGTAGGCCGCGTCGACCGTGACCGGCAGTTCCCTCGGGGCGGCCACGTAGAAGACCCCCTCGAGGTCGAGAATGGTGTCGTCCTCGTCACCCGAGGCGAAGTAATGGATCGCCGCGGTGTTTCCGCTGACCGCGTCCTCCAGCTGGGCCGCCGAGGTGCCGGTTTCGTCTCCGGCGTCGACGAGCACCCCGCCGAAGATGGTCAGGCAGCGCTGGTAGTGGTAGTGTTGCCGCGCCTGCAGCAGGAACTCGTTGGGGATGCCGGTGGTGTCGGGCAGCTGCTCCATCCGGTCGGGATTCCCGGCCGACATGCCAGGGGACACCATCGCCGCCTCACAGCCCAGCAGGCCGGCAATCTCCTCCCCCGTGCCAAGAAGCAACCTTTCCATCTCGACGTAATGGCGATTGGCAGCGGCCATCGCCTCCTGAACGGCGGGTGAGAGGCGCGACCCGCCGAGAACTGTCTGGTAGCCGGCGGCGTTGATTACCGGTGGGGTGCCGAAGCCGCGGTAGAGTTGTGCCGGATTCATTCGGATCTCCTGGTGTGTAGCAGGCAGTGTAAGCCCGGACTATGTAATGATGGTTATCTTTGTGCCGCCCAGCGGGGAGGCTGTCCGAAGGCGGTATCCCCCGGTTGCCGGGATCGGTCTCATGACGACGACGATCCGAAGCCGGACACCCGCCGATCACGCTCCGCTCCTTCCCGGCTTCGACTGGAAAAAAAAGACATGCCCCCAACGACTGCCGGGCCCGGCATGAGCTCGTCTGGTGCCGCCCAGGGAGCCCTGACACCCCGCTCCCTCTTTATCGGCCTGGTCCTCGCCCTCGGCTGCGGAGTTGCCGGCCCCTTTTTCACTCTCTACATCCAGGGCTCCAACACCGGGGGTGGCTTCTACACCAATCCGCTTGCCCACTTCCTGCTGTTCGTGATGGCCGGTCTCCTCAACATCCTGGTCGGCTCCGTCCGCCGCTCCTGGGCTCTCGGACGGGGAGAGCTGGTAACCATCTACATCCTGATGACCCTTGGAAACCAGGCAGTCAGCATGGGTCACTACTGGGTGCCGATCCTGTCGGGGCCTTACTACTACGCAACCCCGGAAAACAACTGGGAGGAGCTCATTCACCCGCACCTTGCCGACTGGCTCGCCCCCTACCAGATGGATTCCCTGCGCGGCTTCTTCGAGGGCTCCAGGGGGCAGGCCGCCGTGGCGCTGTGGACGGCCTGGATCCGGCCGCTCCTCCACTGGTTCCCGATGCTGCTTGCGCTCCAGGCCGCCTCCCTCTGCCTGATGGTGATCCTGCGGCGGCAGTGGGTCGAGCGCGAGCGCATCATATACCCGTTGGTCCACGTCTCCCAGGCGATGATTCAGGACGACCCGCGCCGGTCGCTGGTAAAGCCGTTCTTCCGCAATCCCATGATGTGGCTGGGCTTCGCAATCCCCGCGATCATCGGTTCGCTGCAGGGTCTTCACGCCTACTTCCCGTTCTTCCCGGAAATACAGTTGCGCACCTCGGTGCAGGTGTACCACGGAGTCCATCTGCCCTTGATTCTCAGCATCGTCGCCCTCGGATTCTTTTTTCTCATCAAGCTGGAGGTGGCCTTCAGCCTGTGGATTTTCACCCTGTTGAACATCGTCCAAGAAGGGATCTACACGAACCTCGGATTCGCCGCCAGCAGGGAGCCGGCCCTCAGCGTCTGGAACTACGGGCTGCCGAGTCTGGTGCACCAGAGCATGGGGGCGATGATCCTGCTCGTCTTCGGGGGGCTGTGGGTCTCCCGCGAGCATCTGTGGAACGTCGCCCGCAAGGCGATCGCAGGGGCCCCGGACGTCGACGACAGCGACGAGATCATCTCCTACCGCGGCGCGGTTCTCGGCCTGATCGTCAGTACAGCGGCAATGGCCTTCTGGCTGTGGCGCTCCGGCATGCCTCCACTCGGGGTCCTGTCCCTGCTGTTCTTCGCTTTCGTCGTCTACGTGGCCCTGACGCGGGTGATTGCCGAGGGGGGAGTGGCCATGCTATACGCTCCCCTCGTGCCAGTCGACGCGGCGCTGTCGGCCATCGGCACCGCCCAGTACGGGGCATCGGGAATCGTCGGTCTGGCGGTAGCCCGCATCTGGGCCAACGACATCTTCAATTTCGCCATGCCCCACTGCGCCAACGGGCTCAAGCTGAGCGAGGAGATCGCAGGCCGCAAGCGCCCCCTGTTCTGGAGCATGCTCGCTGCCATCCTGATCGGCCTCGTCGGCTGTTCGGCGATGGTGCTCTATCTCGGGTATACCTACGGGGCCATCAACATGAGCCGCCCGCACTTCATCTGGCTGACCAACTATGTCTACGACTTCGCCGCCGCCCGTATCGAATCACCCTCCGGTGCGGACTGGCCCGGCTGGCTGCACACCGGAGCAGGCGGCCTTGTCATGGGTCTGATGATGGCGGCGCAGCGGCTCTGGGCATGGTGGCCGCTGCACCCGATCGGCTATCCGGTCAGCTCGGTCTTTTCCTGGATGGGGTTCAACGCCTTCCTCGCCTGGCTCCTCAAGAGCCTCGTACTGAAGTACGGCGGGCCGAATGCCTACGGAACAATCCGGCCGCTTTTCCTCGGCATGATAATCGGGCAGTTCGCCATGTACGGGCTGTTCTGGATCCTCGACCCGATCACGGGAATGGTGGGCAACCGCCTGATGCAGTGAGGGAAGCCGGCCTACTCGAGGCCGATGGAGCCGTCCGCCTCGACGACGACTGGCCGGTCCCAGGCCTTCGGCGGGTGATCCCCGGCGGCTTCCTCGTTGAACTCCAACCCGATGCCGGGGGCTCCCGTCATCTCGATCCATCCGCCTGTAACGCCCGGCATTCCGGAGAACAGATCCCGGTTCAGCGGGGAGCCGACATCGGTGTTCACTTCCTGGATCAGGAAGTTCGCCACCGACATGTCGATATGCGCGCAGGCGCACAGCGCCACCGGGCTGCCGGCGTGGTGAGGGGCCAGCACCACGTGGTAGAGCTCGGCTACCGCCGCGCGTTTGACGGTCTCGAGGATGCCGCCGCATGCCGTCGGCTCGAGCTGCAGAATGTCGACGGCCCGTTTCTCGATCACCGACTTGAACAGGTCGCGGTGCACCACGCGCTCCCCGCCTGCGATCGGAATGGCGGTCTGTCCCTTGATCTGCACCAGGGAATCCGGGTTCTCGGTCAGCGCCGGCTCCTCGAGGAAGAACGGGTGGTACGGCTCGATCTCCCTGGCGAGGCGAATCGCCTCGGCGGGAGAAAAGCTGCGGCCGTGGTAGTCGAGGCAGATCTCGATGTCGTCGCCGACCGACTCCCGCACCCTGCGAACCCGGTCCACCATGGCGGCGAGCTCGCCGTGGGACGATCTCTGCTCCCCGTGGTGCCACGTCGGCCTGGGGGGATCGTAGATGTACTCCTCTTCCTGGGGGCTGAACTTCAGCGCCGGCCATCCGGCCTCGACGACGGCCTGCACCCGTTCATGGAAGGTGCCGTAGTTCCCGGCGGGCCAGCAGCCGCCGCTTGCGTACCCGCGAACGCGGTCCCGGCTCGGTCCCCCGAGCATCTTGTAAACCGGAAGCCCGCAGTCCTTGCCGGCGATGTCCCAGAGCGCCTGCTCCACCGCGCTCAACGCCGCGAGCTCGGCAGTTCCGAGGGGGTAGCGCAAGCCGCGGTAGATCGCCTGCCAGTGGTGGAGAACCCTGGTCGGGTCTTCTCCGATCAGCCAGCGCCTGTACTTGCGCACGCACCCCTCGATCGGCTCGTCGAGGCTGTGGAAAGC
>JAPOZF010000502.1:0-7759 GCA_026706165.1 Gemmatimonadota bacterium | reverse complement strand
AGCTTCGCCGACGCCCGTTATCCCGCGGTCTGTGTGGACCGTCAGGAGCACGTAGTTCGCCGTATTTCCCAGGCCGAACTCGACTTTGCCGCCCTTGTTGATGATATACAGCTTTACGTCAGATATCTGCATCCTCGGTCTGTCACCCCGTTTCGGTTTCCTTGCGCAATATCAATGAAGCGACGGCCCGGTCACATACGGCCATTTCCGGACCGGGGCGGCGGTCCATGCCGAAACCAAGCCGGCGGAACGCCTCCATTTTCTCCTCGTCTTCGATGCAGACGGCCGCTTCGCTTGCCCCGGCTCCCCGTTCGCTTCCCCAGCGACAGGCCCTGTCCATGAGTTCGGGCCATCCTTCCAGGTAGCGCGGGTGGATGAATCCGTCGATCCGGCAGACACCCCCATCCGCCATCCGGGCGCTGGCCAGGCCGACGGTGCGGCCCCGGTCGCAGCGCAGCTCGAACCAGGTTCCTCCGGTGCTCAGCAGGGACTCGTACCTGGGGTACAATCCCATTACCGAGGGCTGCACCTGGTAGCGGTTCGAATGGATGCCAACGTTGGCGTCGAGAATCTTCCAGTCATGCGGCGTGTGGATGAGCGGAATCATCGCCACCCGGACCTCCGGCGATGCCGGCTGGATCTCTCCGGGCTGCCCGCCGCGAAAGTAGTCGACGAGGTATTCCTCCGGGGATTGCCCCCGGCTCAAAGCGACCATGGCGTTTGAACCGCACAACTTGCGCCAGCCGAGGCGGTGATACACCCGCGCCGCATCCGGATTGCCGGTTCCGAGAAAGAGGGCCTCCCCCCCGTTCTCCATGAAATCCTGCAGGGCGCGCTCGCAGGCGGCCGCCGCCATGCCCTGGCGACGGTGGCGGGTCGCGGTGGCTACCTCTCCGAGACCACCGATTTCGGGGTCGCGGCGCGCTACCGTCACGTGCGAAGTAGCCGCGGTTTCCCCGTCTGGTGAAATGCTGTAGAACAGGTCGCTGTTGAACTTCGCCTCGGCCCCGATCAGGGTGTTTTCGAGGAAGTCGTACGAGGTTTCGAAAATACCCTCCCACAATTCGACGAACTGTTCCTTCTGGCTCTCCTCGAGAGGCGGCTCGGTCCGTTCGATCCGGTGGGGGAAGTCCGAAGAGGGCGTCGATCCTGTCATGGCCTGTTCGGTTTCTTGAATGGCAGAGGAGGCCTAATGTAGGTTGTTGCCGTAAAACCGGAAAAGACAGGACGGCACATGATCTATCGCACCCTTGGACGCACGGACCTCGTGGTGCCCGTCATGGGAATGGGCACTGGCGGACACAATCAACTGGGGCAGAATGCCGACGTGCCCGAAGCGGATATTCACAGGCTTCTGCACGAGGTCTTCGACCTCGGCATCCACTACTTCGACACCTCCCCTGGTTACGGCGAAAGCGAGCTGATTCTCGGACGAGCCCTCCGCCACCTGCCCCGCGATCGCCTCGTTGTATCGACCAAGGTGGCGCTTGCCGACGATGAGGGCGCCCCTTTTTCAGGTAGCGAAGTCGTTGCCTCGGTCGAAGCCAGCCTTCGGCGGCTCCAGTTCGATTTCATCGACCTGCTGCTGGTGACCACGCGTCATCCCCAGGCTCTCGAGGCCGCGGTCGGAGAGCACCTGCCGGCTCTGGGAAAGCTGCTGGAACAGGGGAAGATCCGGTTCATCGGCTCCAGCGAGGTGACCAGGTCGGACGACGATCACGAATGGCTGCGGGCCTTCCTGCCGACAGGACTGGCTGACGCCGCGATGGTCGGCCACAACATGCTCAACCAGTCCGCAGAAGGATGGGTTTTGCCGTACTGTATTGAGCAGGAGATCGGCACGATAAACGTATTCACCGTCCGCAACGTGTTTTCGGACCGCAATCGACTTGGACAGGTGGTGGCGGAACTCCGCGCCGACGGCCTGCTTGCGGAGGGTTTACCGGGGCATCCGTTCGACCACCTGCTGGCGGACGGCGGCATACAATCCCTGCCCGAGGCCGCCTATCGCTACGCGGCGTTCACCGAGGGGATCACCACGGTGATGTGCGGGAGCATTCGACTCGAGCACATTCAGCGCAACATCGCCAGCCTGGAGAAAGGTCCTCTACCCACCGACAAGATCGCCTGGTTGCGCCGCAGCTTCGGCCACATCGCCAGGGCGATCGGGAACTGAACCGGACAGAAAGCCCTGGGCAACCCTTCAGTCCGGCTACCGAAGCTTGCCGCGGCCGAGGATCGGCCAGATGGTCTCGACGACCCCGTTGCGGACGCCGTAGAGGTGGTCGTGCAGGAACAGAGTGGCGTCTATGTACCCCAGCTGGAAGTCGAAAGCATCGCCAACCCGGACGTCGTGGTCAGGTCCGCGGAGCTTCATCACCAGGTGTTCGGCCGATGTCGTAATCTCCTCTACATCCTCGATTCCCACTGCCACCGGCTGCCCCGGCCATGCGGGCAGCGCCTTGAAACCTGCGTCGAAGATCATCCGCTCAGGTACAGGCCGGCTCGTGACCGTCGAGCGCACGTAGATGCAGATGTCGGTCTCGACGTGGCGCAATGAATACCGGGGGTCGTTGAAGATCGCCCCACCGGCCTGGATTTCGGTGATTCCGTCCAGAAATGGCGTCACCTTGTAGGTACCGCTGCCCCCGCCGCTTACTATCGGAACCGCAAGTCCCGCGCTCCGGCACATTTCCGCGGATTCGACCAGCAGCCCGACGGACCGCTCGATGGCCTCCCGTTTCTCGCCTCGCTCGAAAAGACTCACAGCGTGTCCTTCCCAGGCCATCAGTCCCTGGTAGTCAATGCCTGCTGTTTCCGCTGCCAGCCGTGAGAGATCAACCGCGGCTTGCCCCGGGGCGGCACCGGCTCGCCCCATGCCCGTGTCCACCTCGACCAGGACACCGACTTCCACCCCCTTTTCGACAGCCGCTTCCCCGATTGCAGAAAGGTTGTCGGCATTGTCCACGGCGACCTTGACGTCCGCTTGCCCGCACAGGTTGGCGAGCCGTGCGACTTTGCGTGGCCCTACGACCTGGTTTGCCACCAGGATGTCCCTGATTCCCGCGGCCGCCATAACCTCCGCCTCCCCAAGCTTCGCGCAGGTTACCCCGATTGCCCCGGCTGCAATGGCCTGATGTGCGATGGCAGGTACTTTGATCCCCTTGGTGTGGGGTCGCCAGTCGACTCCTGCTTCGGAGAAATGCCGGGCGAGTTCGGCGATGTTCTTCTCCATCACGTCGAGGTCGACCCAGAGGAATGGCGTATCCAGCTCGTTCTTGTGTAACCCTGTCTCTCCCATATCCATTTAATCCAACTCCTCGAAGGAGCCTTCCCTGTACATATAGGCCGAATCGTCGAAAATGTAGCGTTGGTGGAACTCGGACCAACGCGCACCACCGGCTACAACGAGGCGGCCGTTGAGGTCGCTGGCCGAACCCCAGGACTGCTCCGTAGGCAGATCGGGTCCTGGAAGCCATTCGCCCGCTGCGGGGTCGTAGCGGAAGGTGCGCTTGATGCGAACCCCTCCCATCACCCAGATCTCGCCGTTGTGGGCTGCCACTTGAGCAGCCTGCGGCATATTTTGCAGACGGGGCAGCTCTTTCCAGATGCCGGTCTTCACGTCGTACGAGAATCCTGCTTCCTTGGAGATGCAGTAAATGATTCCGTTGAGAGTTGCTCCAGCGAACTGACGCATCGGGTGCGGAAGAGGGTTCTCCATCCTCCAGCCGGGCTCCTCCGGACCGATGCTCTCGACCGATGCCATGGGGGAGGAGTTGTCGCTGGCCCCGCCGATCGCGTAGATCCTGCCAGCGGCGGTCACGACGACTGGCTCCATGCGCGCTTCGTTGAGCGCCGGCCCCCGGCGCCAGGCCGAGGTGCGGGGGTCGAAGATCTGAACGGCACCGGTCGGTACTCTCACCTCGTCGACATTGTCGGCGCCGCCGACGACCCAGACCTCCTGTTCCAGTGCGGCGATCCCGTTGTAGCAGAGCTCGGCCTGCAGCTTCCCGGCAACCTCCCATGCTCCGGTGGCGTCGTCGTAAGCCCACAGCTCGTCGAACCAGTGATGCTCAGCCGTGTATCCCCAGCCACTGGTTACACCTCCCGCCGTGTAGAGACGGCCGCCGATCTCGACGGAGAAGATGTCGTGGTTTCCTCCCGGCATCGGATTCAGGGCTTTCCAGTGGCGTTGCCAGGCCATTTCGTCCGCTTCCCTTCGATAGAGCCCGGTTCCCACGCTGAGCCACACGTTGCCGCGCGAATCGGAAACAGCCGCCTGTACAGGGGCCGGCAGCAGTTCGCGTGTAAAGTGGGCCATTTCCGCCCTGCCTTTGCCGCTGTTGTAATCTATCTCGACAACTTCTCCAGAGGCGAAACAAGCCAGGGCCCTGCCATTCGGCGAACGGGCAAGAGCCGAAACTTCACCCGGTGGCAGGCTCAGCGTCGGCGGCAGCTCCATCCAGCCTTCATCTGTGCCCGGGTCGATACGGCGCAGGCCGCTCGGCCCCG
Organism: Gemmatimonadota bacterium; assembly: GCA_026706165.1. Next base: position 3,247 of record JAPOZF010000502.1, on the reverse strand, counting down.
CGATCCATACAAAGCCGACGGCATCTGCAAGAATGAACCTCCAGGACCCTCCTTCCGATGGGGTGACATCCTGCCAGTGGGTCGGGTCGCCGGCGGACAGCACGAAAACCGATGTATCCGGACCTCCCGCGGAGGTCAGGGACCAGGAGTTCCCGAACAGATCGCGAGTCATCGGCACCAGGAAGCCCCCCCCACCCGGAATGGGAACAGGTTCGAATGTTCCATCTGCTCGCCTGACGTTGGGGCATCCCTGGACACGGATCGCACCATCCGTGGAGCGGACGACGTTCCCATTGCCGGTAGGCGCGCCACCGAAAGCGGCGGTAACCTCGATGGCCATGACCTCCAGTCCGTCAGTGGCGGCAGCCGTAGATTCCTCAATTGACAGACGGAGGACACGCATGGTTTCTCCTCCAGCAACGAGGTACACCAAACCCTCCAGGGAGGCAGCTGCAGAAGCAACAGTTCCCTCGTAGACCATCCGGACACTTTCCTCCAGGACCAGGGCCAAACCTGGCCGGGGCTCTTCGAGGAGGACGAAAACGCGGCCATCCGAGTCCTCAACAAGCAGCCGTGCGGGGCCGGGGAGCTTGGCTACGTGGGTCATCGATGTATCTACCTCTCCCGCCCGCACTGCGGCGCAAGTGAAAACGAAGGCCGCCGCCAACGTGGTGGACAAACTCATTCGGTACCCCCTCCAGAATGGAGCGATCCTAACTTCGAGAATGGACCTCTGCTGTCAACGCGCTGTGCGGTTATCGTCCAGACCTTGACACACCCCGAAACCTGGTCAATGCTTGGTCTCAAGTCTCAACAGATGGAGGAATCTCGTGATTGTAGGATCGGCACCATACCAGTACGAGCGGGTCGAAGGCTGGGGACGCGGGCCTGATGGGCGTGTCATGGGGGTGAACTCGGGAATAGCCGTTGATTCAGCGGACCGGGTTTACGCAGTCGACCGCGAACCCGAACCGGCCATCGTGGTGTTCGACCGGGATGGTCGTTACCTGACCTCGTGGGGTGAGGACCTGTTTTCCCTCCCACACGAAATCTGGATCTCTTCCGACGATCGCCTTTTCATACCGGATTGCCGCGATCACAGTGTGCGAATCTGCACAACCGAGGGGGAGGTGCTTCAAACAATTGGTACCCCGGGCAACTGCGGCCCACCGGGCGAGCCATTCAACATGCCTACAAGGGCGGTTCAGGCTCCTTCTGGAGACATTTTCGTAAGCGACGGCTACGGACAGCAGTTCGTTCACTGCTTCAGCTCTGACGGAACCTGGAAACACTCCTGGGGCGGAAAGGGGTCCCTGCCGGGCCAATTTACGCTGCCACACAATATTTTCGTCACCCCCGACCAAAGAGTCGCCGTTGCCGATCGCGAACCAAACAACCGCCTCCAGTTCTTTGACAGCGGCGGCGGTTTTCTGGAAAAATGGCCGGGGCGCCTGTTTCCCTGTGGGCTTTTTATCGATTCCGATGGTACCGTGTTCGTCGCCGAGGGCGGCGGCGTGAGCATCTTCAGTCTAGAGGGGCGGCTGATGTCGCAGTTTGTCGTAACCGGGGGACCGGCCGATCGACCCCATGGGGCTCATTCCCTGTGGGTTGATCGTCATGGAGACCTCTATGTTGGTGAAGTCGGCGTGGAAAACCTGGTCTTCAAATTCAACCGCGTTTGATACCTATACATTGAGGTGTGGGATTTCGGAAGTGTGGGATATTCGATTCTTTCGTGCGGTTGGACCAAAGTCCTCTCAAGCATTGTCTGCATATCAACCAAGCACAACAGGCGCATTCTGACATTTGTGAAAAACGGGACTCTTGTCATCCCGGAGAATCCACCAGACGACTGGCAACCCAACTTCCGGCCAAGTAAACCCTCTGGTTGCATAAAACTGCGCTGTTCCCCCTTCGGTTTGGGCACTTGGTCACTTGCGGCGCCTCTGGGAACTGGGTATCGATGATATCGACCAAAACATTATCGACCCCTTTCCTGGAGGACACCGCAAGTGAAGTACAGCAAACAAGCGGTTTTTGCCCGTTTTCACAAGCTCCCGCGTCTATGTTTCGAAGATCAACAGCTTACGTCCTTTTCGGGAGCGATCGTCTTTTTGCTGCTGTTTCAACGGCTCGATTTGAAAGCCCGATTGAAGCAGTGCTTTGGCCCCGCCAAGCGCTCGGCGATCTTTGGTCCCCACGTTGTTGTGTTGCTGCTCATCGTCCATCTGCTGTTGGGTTTTCGCCGGCTGCGAGACGTCGATTACTACCGGGACGACCCGGTGGTGCAGCGCCTGTTGGGATTGCGTCGGTTATCGGACGTGGCCACCCTCAGTCGCACCCTGGTGGCCTCCCTGGCCCCCTCGAATGTTGCCCGCGTGCGGCAGCTGTCCTCGACCCTGGTGATGCACGCGCTTGAACGGGAGCAGCTGCCTCGGGTGACCCTCGACTTCGACGGCTCGGTGGTGTCCACGCGCGCTCATGCCGAAGGCACCGCCGTCGGCTACAACCCCAAAAGGAAGGGGGCGCGCAGTTACTACAACCTGTTTTGCACCGTAGCCCAGACCGGGCAATTCCTCGATGTCCTGCACCGCCCCGGCAATGTCCATGACAGCAACGGCGCTCAGCGGCCCCGTATCGGTTTTTCTTCGTGCGCCGCCGCGTCAAACGCCAGACCAAGGAACCGTTGCAGCTGGATCTGTTTCAACCCCACCAATTTCGACAATGACTACCGGGTCCTGGTGACCAACAAAACGACCTCGGCAGACCACGTCGTCCTCTTCCATGTGGGGCGCGGCGCTCAGGAAGCCGTCTTCGGCGTGGCCAAGCAACAGGCCGGGCTGGACCTGGTCCCCAGCCGACGGCGGAATTTCCAGAACCACCCAGAACCAAAAAGGTAGGGATCTTCCAGCTACTCATCCGGACACAAAAAAAGCCCGGCGATCAATGAAGACCGTCGGGCTTTTATTCAGCCTGAGCTATTCCCTACTGGGTGTACTGAGTTACATTGGCGATTCCACCAGGTTGGGTCAGCGCGTAAACAATCAGATTGACCCCGAACTGCAGGCCGCGCTCCCTCGCATCGGCGTTCGGGTCCCCCCAATACCAACTGATGTTCAGGTCACTGAAAACCACCGCGACCCGACCTCGAAGTTCAAGCATTTCAAGATCGAAAACGTTTCCCCCTGGAGCCCCACCCATCGGGGGACCGTCCTCAAAATCAAAAAAGCTGTAGTAGAGATCATGG
>JAPOZF010000212.1:1797-12003 GCA_026706165.1 Gemmatimonadota bacterium | reverse complement strand
GTTTAGCCTGATACCCGATTTTCTTGGGAAAGGAAATCATACATCCGGGACGTCCGAATTTCCGGAATAACCCGGATTTTCAACGGCCTGCTAGGTATCGAATGTGTGCGGTGAATACGTCTCCGGACGTGTGCAATGACGAATTAAGGAGATAACAGGTAGTGCCAACTGCAATCACTGATATTGGTTCGAGGCGGGAGCTGTTCGTGGACAACTTCCTGGTCGAAAGCCTCAACGACGCAAGGCTCAAGCTCCAGGAGCCGAGGCCGGGCGGGGTTGCCATCGAGTACGACCAACAGTGGGAGCGCGAGCCTGCTGGATCTCGGTCCTTCTACACCTCAGTCATCAAGGACGGCGACATCTACCGCATGTACTACAGGGGCGACATGACCTACTCGTGCTACGCGGAGAGCACAAACGGAGTCAACTGGACGAAGCCCAGCCTGGGACTCGTGGAGGTGGAAGGGTCTACCGAGAACAACGCCATCGTCAGGGGCCAGCCTCTCTACCCGTTTGTCGACGGTCGCGCCGGAGTACCCGAGTCCGAGCGGTACAAGGCAAACTCATTCGAGAGGGGCGGACTGGCCGGCTACGTTTCGTCCGATGGCATTCATTGGAGAAAGATACGCGACGAAGTCATAGTGCCCAGCGAATTGGTGAACCATTTCGATGCGAACAACGTAATGTTCTGGTCGGAGATGGAGGACCTCTACCTGCTCTACGCCCGTCACATGGAGGACGGTAGACGCGCCACGGCGAGGGCGACCTCCGAGGATTTCGTCAACTGGACGGGACCCACCTTGATGGAGTACAGCAATACGGGCACGACAACTCCGTCCGAGCATCTCTACACGAACCAGACCCAACCCTATTTCCGCGCACCTCACATCTACATCTCAATGCCCGGCCGTATCTTCTTCGCGGACTTGCGTCACATTTCCCGGGAAGACGACATCGCCTTTGCCCGCAGTCGTGTGATCACTGAAGAGGTGCGGCGGTTCTACGATGACGAGGTCGATGAGAGGGCCGGCGGCGCGGGAGATGTGGCGGACGGGGTATTCCTCACGTCCCGGGCCGGCACGACGACGTACGACTTCACGTTCAGGGAGAGTTTCGTTAGGCCGGGCATCGGTCTCAGCAACTGGACGACGCGGAACAACTATCCGGCCTGCGGCGTGGTGCAGACCGGTCCCACCGAGATGTCGCTGTATGTGAACCGCAACTACGGCCAGAAGACGGCTTACCTCGAGCGGATGACTTTGCGCCTCGACGGCTTTACATCGCTCAACGCACCCTACGACGGCGGGGAGATGACCACCCGTCCGTTCACGTTCTCAGGCAAGCAGTTGGAGGTCAACTACTCCACCAGCGCTGCCGGGAGCATCAGGGTCGAACTCCAGGACGCTGAGGGCACACCTGTGCCCGGCTATAGGTTGAATGAGTGCCGCGAGTTGATAGGCGATGAGATCGCACGCTCCGTTTCGTGGAAGGACGGCTGCTCAGTGAGCGAGCTGGCGGGCAAGCCGGTGCGATTGCGGTTCCTGATGAAGGACGCCGATCTGTATTCTCTGCGCTTTCAACTATAGGAGCGAACCGTACCGGCGTTTCAGCCATCCGATTTACGCCCTCTCTCGTTGCCTTCGCCCTGCGGTGGTATCATGTCCGCCACTACTACGCTCATCGAGAAAGAGGCTCACACCAATGGGAGACCGCATACGGGACAAGACGGCAATCGTGACGGGAGCAGGTTCGGTCGGGCCAGGCATCGGCAACGGCAAGGCGGCAGCAATGCTCTTCGCCCGCGAGGGGGCGCGCGTCATGCTCGTCGACTACAACCTTGATGCCGCCGAGGAGACTAGGCGCCTCATTGAAGGGGAGGGTGGGACCTGCTTCACTGCCCAGGCCGATGTCAGTAACGCTGCGGACTGCAACCGCATCGCCCAGGAGTGCGTCAGTGAATACGGTCGCATCGACATCCTCCACAACAACGTCGGCATCGAGATACCCGGCGGCATCCTTGAAATCACCGAGGACGACTGGGACCTGTACGTGGTATATCCGCTGATCGAAGAGTCGGAAAAGGCGGATTACAAATCCGCGGTCGAAGCCTACGACGAGTTGCGCCACGGCCCGTTGGCCGAATTTGCGGTGGCCCTGCTGCACGGGCGCATGGCGGCCGAAGAAAAGGCCGCGGTCATGGAGGATTTTAAGCAAAACCGGGTCCAAGTCTTGGTCTGTACCACGGTCGTTGAGGTCGGCGTGGATGTGCCCAATGCCACGGTGATGATTATCGAACACGCCGAGCGCTTTGGCTTAGCGCAATTGCACCAGTTGCGCGGCCGCGTGGGGCGCGGCGGCGAGCAGTCGTTTTGCATCCTCATCAGCTACGCCCACGCCGGGGCCGAGCTGGCGGATTCGCGCGAGCGGCTCCAGACCATGGAGCGCACCCAAGATGGATTTGAGATCGCGGAAAAGGATTTGCAACTGCGCGGCCCCGGCGAGTTTTTCGGCGTACGCCAGGCCGGGATGCCCACATTTAAGGCGGCGGATTTGGTCGCCGACGGAGACTTGCTGCAAGGCGCGCGCGAAGAAGCCATGCGGATTGTAGACAGCGAATAGGAAGTGCTATGACAAGCAAAAGCCTCATTCCGCCCGCGGATTTCGTCGGGCTCGACGCAGTGACTCATCTCTGCACGGGGGGCGAAGCTCCTTGGTTAAAAGGACAGGATGCGACCTACGCGGAGTTTGCCAGAGACAAAAGCAGCGGCGACCGCGGGCGTCGTGCTATCTACGCCCGCGGCGAGAGCTGCCGCCAGCGCATGGGTCAGTTGTGGGGCGTTCCGGCTGAGCGGATCGCCTTTACGCCTTCGGCGGCCGAGGGCATGGCTTGGTTGGCGCGGGGCTTGGACTGGCGGCCGGGCGACAACGTGGTCACCACCAATTTGGAATTTCCCTCGGTGGCGTACAATTGGCGCAACGTGCGCGAGCAAGGGGTCGAACTGCGGCTGGTGCCGCATTGCGATTGGCTGGTGCGGGAGGAAGATCTGTTGGCTGCGGTCGATGAGCGCACTCGGGTCTTGGCTGTGAGTCAAGTCAGCTTTTACACAGGGCAAAACCTCGATATCGAGCAGCTTGCGGACGGGCTTGCTGGACGCGACGTGCTCTTGGCGGTCGATGCAACGCACGCTGCGGGCGCGGTTGCCGTGCCGGCGGCGTGTACTGACTTGTGCGTCAGTTCGTGCTACAAGTGGCTGTTGGCGACGCACGGGGTTGCGCCGTGTTATTTGAGCCAACGGGCCGAGGCGCAAGTGCGCTCCACGGCTTTTGGCTGGCGCAACTTGGCGGTGTGGCCGGCGCAAGGGCCTGTGCGCGAACCAGATGCCGCCGAAAAGCCGATGCCCGATAAAATGGAGCCGGGAAATCCGGCCATGGTAGCAGTGCTCTACCTCGACTACGCTTTGGGGCGGCTATTGGACGTGGGGATTGAGCGGATAGAGGGTCACAACCGCGACTTGTCCGAACAAATCAGCGCTGGGCTGGAGCGTCTCGGGCGGCAGGTTATTTCACCGAGTGCGCGGCCGCAGCGCTCGGGCAATACCTGTTTTGCGGACGACGACGCGCACGGGTTGTGTGAGGCCCTTGCCGACCGAGGGGTGTTGGTGTGGGGGGAATACGGACGGGTGCGGGTCTCTGGGCATTTGTACAACAACAGTGGCGATGTGGAGCGGTTTTTGGGGGTTTTGGGCGAGTTGGTGTAGGGAGGCTGAGACATAGAATATGGAGACGACGAAACAGGAACCTTAAAAATGAATATGGGACACCGATCGCGGCCGTGCTCCGGTTGCGGGCGGGGTCTTGGCCGCCGCAGCGAATCGGCGGAGCTACTTCACCCAGAACCCCCCGTCGACCCGCAGGGTGGCCGCGGTGATGTAGTCGGCCGCGTCCGAGGAGAGGAAGGCCGCGGCCTTGCCGAGATCCTCGATCGTGCCCAGCCGCCCCCACGGCAGCTCCTTCCCACCTTCCCGCAGCTCCTCCTCCGTGGCGTACTGCCGTTCCCCGGGGGTGTCCGTCCAGCCCGGCTCGATGACGTTGACGCGGATGCGGTGGGGGGCCAGCTCCTTGGCGATGGTCGCGGCCATGTGGTTGACCCCGGCCTTGGCGGTGTTGTAGGGCATCGAGGTAGGAAACGGGATGAAGGAGAGCACCGAGCTGATGAAGAGGATGTGCCCACCCCCGGCCTGCTCGACCATGCGGCGCGCCGCGTGCTGCGCGGTGTGGAACGACCCCATGAGCGTCACCTCGAGGGTGCGCCTCATCGCCTCGAGGGAGAGCTCGAGGAACGGCTCCCGTTTGGAGTAGTAGGCGTTGCAGATCACCGTATCGAGGCGGCCCAACTCGTCGATGGCGCCGTCGATCATGCCCTCGACCGCGCCGCGGTCCGACACGTCGGCCTGGAACAGGGCCGCCCGACGCCCCAGGCCGGTCACCTCCGCGGCGACCGCCTCCGCGTCCTCGGCGTGGGTGTTGTAGTTGATGGCGACGTCGGCGCCGCAACGGGCCATCTCGACGGCGCAGCCGCGGCCGATGCCGCGGGACGAACCGGTTATGAGTGCGACTTTTCCGCTGAGATCGATGATGGCTCTGTCTCCTGTCTTTCGGCTGGGAGAAGTGGAACTCATCGCGGTGCTGGTCACCAGATCAGGTGAGTTCGATGTGGAGTTTTTTCCCGAGGGCCTGCGCGGCGCGTCCCATCGTCTGAAGCGTAACCGAGCAGTTGGTTGAATCGAGCAACCGGTCGAGAGCGGACCGGCTGGTTTGCATGCGTTCGGCCATGGCGGTTTTCGACAGGTTGTTTTCCTCCATGAACTGACGCAGCTGATATGCGATGACGCGTTTCACCGCGGTGGTTTCCACTTCACTGAGAATGCCTTCCTCTGTGAGGAAGTCATCGAAATTGCTGCCGACATGCTTTTTCATCGTTCCTCCCGGAACATTTTCAGTCTTGATCGTGCCAAGGCAAGGTCTCTTGCAGGGGTTTTCTGACTTTTTTTGATGAAGCCGTGCAACAGAAGAACTGTGCCATTGAAAACGGTAAATTGTATTCGGGAATTCGAACCGGGCAGAATGCTTCGAATCTCCCAAAGATCGCTATCGAGTTTGCGTACAACCGGCATTCCAATGGGCAACCCGAACTGAACTGTCTTGATGTCTGCTCCAATATTCTTCTTCGATTCGCGATCCAGGCTGCGGAGCCAAGTTCTTACCGGTTCCCGTCCTGACCCAGTGCGATAAAAGTGCACTGCCAGCGATCTGGTTTCTTTCATCGGTCCTTAGTGTACCAATTGTGGTACGTTTGTCAACGCCAGGGAACAGGGACATCGGGGATCCATGTAAATCCAATCACCCCGGAGGTCTCAGCATGCGGTATCGCTGCAGCAGCTCGTGGAAATCCCGGCGGTCGAGGGGAGCCTCCTCGCTGCGGAACAGGTGGGAGCGGCATTCACAATCGGAGGACCCGAACCCCGGCACCCCCGCTCCCATGATCGCCTCGAGGCCGCCGGCAAGCTCGCACTCCAACCGCCGCGAGGCGCGCACCGGCACCGGCACCACCGCGTCGGCCGCCTGCCGCAGGTAGTCGACGTGCCAGTGCATCCGCTTGCGCCGGCGGCAGTGCCGCGCCAGCCTGGTGCCGAGGTTGGCCATGGCCGAGCCGGCGTACACGTAGTGCCCCTTCTCGAACAGGATCGACCCGAGCTGTCCCACCCGGAGGCGCCGCCGCCGCGCCAGGTGCAGCAGCAGGAAGTAGGAGCCGCGGTCGTCGACCTCCTTGTCGAGAAACTCCCAGGGTATCTCCAGCTCCCGAACCCGCGGTCCCAGCCTCAGGCCGGGCCGCCAGGAAACCGCAACCGCCAGGACGTCGACGGCGTCGCGGACTTCGAGCAGGGTGCGGCTGAAGGCGAGGTCGGAGTGGTAGTCGGGCATGAACCAGTCGGCGCGCGGGGTGTGCACGACGAACAGGACCACCGGCCTGACGCCGCCGCGCGCAAGCTCGGCCAGCTCGAGCAGGTGCCTCCTGCCGCGCGCGGTCACCGCGTCGGGGAACATGGCGACGCGGTTGCCGTAGAGGGTGCAGGACTTCACCTCGAGATAGAGCTCGTCGCCCCCGCGGGAGAGCAGGAAGTCGAAACGGCTGCGGCCAACCCGGACCTCGCTGCCGGCTATCTCCGCTCCCGCGAGGGAGGGGATGCGGCCGCTTTCGATCAGGCGCCGGGCGACGGCATTGGTCAGCCCGGTGTGGAGGAAGACAAGGTCCCCGTCCCGCTCGACGGCGACCGCGGTGAAGCGTGTCCTGCGGCGGACCGCACCACCGGAAGCCTCCCGGTTTTCGGTCAGGTACATCGCCACCCCGGGGAACAGCAGCTCCCACATCCGCCCCGGGTTCGGCAGGAAGGCGCGGACGAGGCGGCCGCCGGCCAGCCGGCAGCGCACGAGGAACTGGTTGGGCCGGTCGACGAAGCCGGCCTTCAGCAGCTCCCCGGTGACGATGGGTCCGCTCATCGCCGGCGCCGGAGCCACGCGGCCCCGGACCGCGATTTGAAAGCGGGCAGGCGGTGAAGCAGATTCAACCGGTTCATCGAACGGAAACCAGAAAGGAACGCGACAGATGGCAAAGCAGAACGTGGGCTACGACGATACTCCGATGCTCCGGCGGCAAGTGGCGGGTCCACGACGGCGACCGGCCGCAGCCCCGGGTGGTCGATCCGGGCGGCGGCACCCCCGGCGCACCCGGGCGCCCCCCCTCCGACGCCGTCGTCCTGTTCGACGGCACCGACCTGTCCGGCTGGGTCGGCCGCGACGGCGAGGCGCAGTGGAAGGTGGAGAACGGCTGCATGGAGGTGGTCGGCGGCACCGGCAACATCCTCAGCAGGGAGCAGTTCGGCGACTGCCAGCTGCACCTCGAGTGGGCCGAGCCGGCCGAGGTTCAGGGGGACAGCCAGGGCCGCGGCAACAGCGGCGTTTTCCTGATGGACAAGTACGAGATCCAGGTGCTCGACGGGTACGACAACCCGACCTACGCCGACGGCCAGTGCGGGGCGATCTACGGCCAGTACCCGCCGCTGGTCAACGCCTCGCGCCCTCCGGGGGAGTGGCAGTCGTACGACATCGTCTTCGAGGCGCCGCGCTGGAACGCGGACGGAAAGCTCGAGAAGCCGGCGTTTATCACCGTGCTGCAGAACGGCGTGCTCCTCCACCACCGGCAGGAGATCCTCGGCCCCACCGGCAACCGCAGTTCGGCCAACTACGACACCCCCCACGACCCGGAAGGGCCCCTGCACCTGCAGGACCACGGCAACCCGGTGCGCTACCGCAACATCTGGGTGCGGAGGCTGAGAGGGTACGACGAGTAGGCTGGAAGGATCAGCGCCGGCGGCTGCCGAAGACGAAGTCCCAGAGCGGGGTGGTGACCCCGTAGGCGACGGTGTCGTCCCGGTAGTGGTGGCCGAGGTGGTAGCGCCGCAACTGCCGCATCAGCCCCCAGCCCCGGAGCTGTCCGGTGTGCACGAGGTAGTGAACGGTCTCGTAGGCCAAGTACCCCAGGGCGAGGCCGGCGAACAGCGGGGCCGCGGCGAGGAAACCGGCAAGCAGCCAGAACAGTCCGTAGAACAGCGCCGCCACCGGAAGGGTGAAGGCCAGCGACATGGTAAGCCGCCGGGTGTCGGACGGGTGGTCGTGGTGGCGCCCGTGATACAGGTAGACCATGCGCTGCACCATGGGGCTGCCGGATTCCAGGTGAAAGAGAATGCGGTGAACGAGGTACTCGACGAGAGTCCAGATCAGCAGCCCCGCGGCGATCAGGCCGCACAGCCGGGCAACCGGCATGCCTCCGGCGGCCCATGCGGACAGGCCGGCGGCCAGCGGCAGAAAGATTGCCGCGGGAACCGCGAGTTGGGTCAGGCTGCCCCGCTGTTCGGCGATCGACGTCATGACATGGCAAGATAACATTCGGTGAATCCACTCGACAGACTCTACGTCGACCTCGACGACGTCATCGGCGAGACCGCGCAGCGGCTGCTGGTCATGGCCGAGCAGGAGTACGGCCTGAGGGTCCCCTTCGAGGAGGTGACCTCCTTCGATCTCGACGCCGTATTCGGCATGGACGCGGAGGAAACCGCGGATTTCTACCGGCGCTCCAACGAGGCGGACGTGCTGTCAGGCGTGGCGCTTCGGGAGGGGGCGGTCGAGAGCCTGGCCGCCTGCCGCGCCCGCGGCATCGAGGTCTGGGTGGTCACCGGCAGGCCGGCCGCTTCGAGAGAGCTGACCCGGGCATGGCTCGCCGACCGCGGGGTGCCGCACGACGAGCTGGTGTTCGTCGACAAGTACGGGAAAATGCAGCAGGAGGAGGCCTTTCCCGTCGACCCGGCCGGGCTGCTGTCGCTGGAGGAGCTGGCGGATCTCGAGTTCGGCGCCGCGGTCGAGGACCACCTCGGGATGGCGCGCATCCTTGCCGGGAGCATGCGCACCCCGGTGATGCTGATGGACCGGCCCTGGAACCGCGACCCCGAAGCCGACGCCCACCCCCTGATCACCCGCTGCCGCGACTGGCAGGCGGTGATGGCGGCGCTCGGGATCGGGTAGGTCTCCGGCTCCGGGCCGCAAACCTTCCTTACAGCTTTCCGTCGCCGCCGGGACTGCCGGGGAACCCCGGGCAACCCCGAACCCAGCGGGGTGATTGCTGGCGGGGAAGGGGAGTCAGGGGTCCCTCGGGCGCGGTGATCGGTTGGGCGCAACCCGTCAGCCTCGTCCTTTCGTGAAGCTTTACCGTCAGCGGCTGCGGAGCTGACTTGCCCAGGGCGGTCCCGGCAATTCCCGCGGTACAAAGTGAACCAGGGGTCCCGCATAATGCTCCGTACCACCGGCTGCCAGGGCCGGATGCCGCGGAAATAGCGAAAGCGATGGCGGCGAATTGGCCCCGGCAGCTGAACGGCCTTGGACCGCCCCAAATCATCCCCCTTTTCCATACAGCTCCCCGCTCGCGGCGGCGGCCCTGTCGGTGTAACCGGGCCAGCGCGGCGGCTCGAGCAACAGGTCCCCCTCGGGGCAGAGGATCCAGTCGGAGCGGTCGATCTCGTAGCCGCGGATGTGGGCGTACGGGCTGTCGTCGTTGATGTACTGCACGACGAACAGGTCCCCGGAGGGCCTCTGAACCCACCCCGAGTAGGCGCCGTCGCAGTGGATGCTGCGGTCGTGGTCGATGAAGAAATACCGGTGGCCGGCCTGGCGGGCGCGGTTGGCGGTGCAGTCCGGGTCGGCGGCGATCTCCTGGGTCTCGACGTGGAGCACGAGGTTGCGCGGCGGCGTCAGGCGCTGGAACCCGTGGACGATGGCGACCTCGCCGCTGCGCAGGATGCCGGCCCGCGGCCTGCCGACGCAGCAGGTCAGGAAGGTGGGAAAGGGGCCGGACCAGGTCCTGCCGCGGTCCCGCGAAATCGCCTTGTAGCCGATGGCGCGCTTCAGGTCCTCGCGCAGGTAGCAGACCAGGGTGCCGTCGTCGAGCTCGACGTAGGTCCCCTCGTTGAGCCACAGCTCCGGGTCGGAGCAGACGTGGACGGCCGGTCCCCAGGTGCGTCCGCCGTCGGTCGAGGTGAAGGCGTTGTGGATCCAGACCGCGTCCGGGTCGTCGCGCGCTCCGACGCGGTCGCCGCCGATGATGATCTCTCCGGCCCGGGTGCGGAAGATGCAGGGGCAGATGTGGCCCCGGATCCCGGTCGAGGCGCGCCCGGACCAGGTGCGCCCCGAGTCGGTCGAGCGGTAGATGAAGATCTCGGAGTCGGGGTGGTCCTCCGGCTCGAGGCGGGGCAGCAGGTCGCAGATGATCAGCAGCTCGGAGCCGTCGAGGGCGAGCAGGCGCGGGTTGTTGAGGCGGCCTTCGGTCTCCGGGTCGGTCACTTCGTCGATGATCGCCTTCTCGCTCCAGGTGCGGCCGCCGTCGTGGCTGAGGTGGCAGGCGATGCGTCCGAACGGGAGGGCGGTGTGGCCGAGGCTCTCCCGGTAGATGCACACCCAGGTGCCGTCGCCGCACTCGACGAGGTCGGGGAAGGCCTTGTACACGTTGTCTTCCCGGAAGAGGACGGACTTGATCATCGCTTCAGCTCCTTTTGTCTGGGTTGCCGAGGATTGCGCGGAATATGGCGGCGGAACGGCCGG
>JAPOZF010000212.1:0-1787 GCA_026706165.1 Gemmatimonadota bacterium | reverse complement strand
TGTACACGTTGTCTTCCCGGAAGAGGACGGACTTGATCATCGCTTCAGCTCCTTCGGTTGGGTGCGGTTTCGGGGGTTCCGGCGTCACAGCCGGTTAGCGGTGGGGGGGTGGCTCCGGTGTTGTCGGGGGCCGGGCCCTGGTTATCGGAAAAGAGAGTGCAGTGGCTCTCGCAGCGCTAACGGTCGTGTGAAATGCCAGGGGCCGGCATGGAAGGTTGGGCGAATATATGGGCCGGATCTCCAGTAAGGGTCGCATGCAGAGAGCGGGTCGAATCCCCGGCTGGTTGTTAAACGGGCTTCGAGGAAACGGGTGTCCGGTCAGGCAGATTTTCCGCCTGACTGATTGGCGAGGGCTGCGGGATAATTCGGTGCGGTTTTTCCGGGGCCCGGGCGTGGTCGCAAGGGCGGGGCAGCCGGACGACTTCACTCGGCCGCAGGAGATGCGGGATGTCGGCCGGGCAAATCACCGAGGCGCGCGCAGGACGCAGGGCGAAGATTTTCCAGGCCCGGGTGCGGCAAGGCCCCTTGAGCGTTCCAAGTCTTCTTCACCCGTTCCCGGGGAATACGGGATGTCGGCAGTACAGATTGCCGAGGCCTGGGTAAATACGGTCGGTGATTTCCCGGCCGGGGCGCGATGGCGACGGCGGCCCAGCAACTCCAATCATTTCACCGGGCCGCAGGGATTGCCACCGAACTATTGGCCGAGGGCTGCGAGGAATACGGCCGCGGGATCTCCGGGGATCGGCTTCGGCGTGAGGAGCTGCGCATCTGAGAGGTTCAGCGCGGCGTGCGGGCCGTACTGAAGAACGAGCTGCGCCGCGGCGCATACCGCCCGGTATCCCGGATCGTCCGGCAGGGTTTCCCGGTCGGCTTGGGGCCGGGCCGCAGCGATCAGGGCGCTGGCCAGCGCCGGCGCCGGCAGGAGGTCGGGCTCGACCCCGAGGCTGCTCAGGGCGTCCAGGATCTGGGCGGATCCCAGCGGCTCCAGCGAAAGATGGCGCGCCGGCCTGTCCCTCGACGGGCGTGTCTCCAGAAGTGAGACCAGCTCCCGGCAGACCCCCTCCACCGGAGCGAACTGCCAGGTCCAGTCCCCCTCGGGGAATACCCCCGCGGTCGCCAGGGCCCGCACCGCTGCGGTCAGGCGGTCGCGGGGTTCGTTGTTTTCTCTTGCGTAGGGGCCGATGAGGTGGGGGATGCGCACGACGGATACCGGCAGCCCCCGCTCGAAGGCGTCCCAGACGAGCAGCTCGGCGGCGAACTTGGAGAGGGAGTAGCCGTCGGCGCCCGAAGCTTCGAGGTCCGCGGCAAGGGAGCGCATGGCGTCCTGGCCGAAGGTGTCCTCCGGCCAGGAGGTCCCCAGGGGGAAGACGGCACTCGAGGAGACGCAGTGGACGGGGGTGCCGTGCCGGAGGGCGAGCCGCAGGACTTCCCGGGTGCCGCCGACGTTGGCGGGCTCGAGGTCGCCGTAGGATGCGAAGACGTCGAGGTCCGCGGCGAGGTGAAGGATGGCGTCGACATTTTCGGCCAGGGCGGCGAAGGCATCGGGAGAGAGTCCCATCAGCGGCTTCGCCAGGTCCCCCGGAATCGCCTCCAGGCGCTCGGCGCCGTTTCCCGGGCTGGCCGGTCCGTGAGGAGATTTCCGGGCGTCTCCGGGTATTTCCTGCGGGTGCTCTGCATGCGTTTCCGGGCCCGTCGCCTCGGACGGGGATTTCGGCTGGCCGGTCTGAAAGGCCCCATGGCCCTCGGTCACGGACCCGGCGTTCGGTAAAAGGAACGCCGCCGCAGAG
>JAPOZF010000026.1 GCA_026706165.1 Gemmatimonadota bacterium | reverse complement strand
CCTGCCCCGCGATGCTTGAAGGCGGATTCGGGCAGGGTTACGTTGCAGCCGTCTGCTGGCTACTCCAACGGAGGATCGGAATGCACGGAATCGGGATCATCGGGGCGGGCAGCATAGCCACAGCCCACATGCGGGCCGCTGCGGAGCTCGAATCGACGCGGCTGGTGGCGGCCGCCGACACCGACCCGGAACGCCTGGCCGAGGCCTGCGCCGCGCACGGCTGCCAGGGCTTTGACGACTACCGCAACCTGCTTTCCTGCGGCGAAGTCGACATCGTCATCGTCTGCACGCCCCACGGGCTGCACTGCGAACAAACGGTCGCCGCGCTCGAGGCCGGCAAGGACGTCCTCGTCGAGAAACCGATGGCGGTCAACGTCGAGCAGTGCGACGCCATGATCGCCGCGGCGCATCGAGCGGGGAAACAGCTCTCCGTCGGCCACATGCACCACTTCCATCCGGCGAACATGGCGGTTGGGAAGCTCCTGGAGGAGCGCGCCCTCGGCGACCTCGTCTGCCTCTGCGACGAGGGCTACCGGCCGTTCGTTCCCGAAAGACAGGCCTGGTACCTCGACAAGGCGACCCACGGCGGACTGTGGTACCAGAACGGCGTCCACCTGATCGACCGCTCCTGCTGGTGGACGGGCAGCCGCGTCGCCGCCGTCAAGGCGCTGGTCGACAGCCGCTTCTTCGAGTTCTCCGCCGACGACGTGGCAATGGCCATGCTGCAGTTCGAGAACGGCGTGTACTCGACGCTGATCCACGTGTGGTGGAAGACCGGCGGACGGCGCTTCAGCACCGAGTTCGTGTGCACCGAAGGGATGATTCAGCTGCGCAACGGAATCGAGTCGAACAACGACGACCTGTTCATCGCCAGGGACGAGACCGGAAACTGGGAGAAAGTCGAGGTACCCGAAACCTGCGACGTGACTACGCGGCAGCTCGAGGAGTTCGTCGCCTCCGTCGACGCCGGAACCGAGCCCCCGGTGACCGGCGAATACGGCCGCCACGTAGTGGAGGTGATGAGCGCCTGCATGGAGTCGTCCCGCTCCGGCAGGGAGGTGGTGCTTCCTGCCCGGGGCTCCGGAATCAGCTGAGAATCCGGTCGAGCCCTTCGGCGATCTCGTCGACCGCCTGTCCGGGGGTCGAATCCCCGGTGAGGATCTTCTGAAACGCCGGCAGGACCGTATGCCGGCCCCAGGCCTCCGCCCCGACGAACTGCAGCGGCAGCCGGCCCCGTTTCACCGCTTCCATGGCGACGGCGAAATACGGGTTGCCCGTGACCCGCGGGTCGGCCGCCACCTGGGCTGATGCGGGGAAGTACCCGGTGATCTCCATGAACCTCACGGTGGGATCGACCCGCCCCCAGTAGCTCACCCAGTCCCAGGAGGCCTCGGCTTCCTCATCCTTCATCAGCCCGTTGTAGAGATATCCCAGGCGCGAGACCAGGGCCTCGGGGCCCGCCGGTTTCAGGGCGGTCATGAACTGCCCGGGGCCCAGCGAGCGCTGCACCTCGGTGAGCGATCCGGTGCCGTGCCACAGCATCCCGGTCTGGCCGGTGCGGAACGCCTCCATGATCTGGCGGTAGCTGTCGTTCGGGGCACTCGGCGGCACCACCTTGTGAAGGGTGTAGAGCTCTGAGTAGAAGCGCAGGGCGTCCGCCGCTCTGGCCGCATCGATGGCCGGCTTTCCCCCGGCCACGATGGGGGACCCGAAGGCTTCGATCATGTCGATGACGTGGTTGTGGCCGCCGTCCCCGGCGCGCATGCCGAAGCCGTAACGCCCCCGCGCCGGATCAGTCAACTTGATGGCCGCTTCCTGGAATTCCTCCAGGGTCGCCGGCGGTCCGGCGATCCCCGCCTCCTCGAACCAGTCCCTGCGGTAGTACATCCAGTCGACGAAGGCGAAGGCGGGAACGCCGTACACCGCGTCGCCGACCGAAACTCCCGCCCAGCGGTCCTCGGGGAAGTGCGCCTTCAGCTCCCAGCGGTCGACGCGGTCGGCCAGGTCGACGAGCCCGCCCATGGCCGCCATGTTCCCCAGTCGGTCGCTGGTGACCATCGTCGTGTGCGGGCGCGTGCCGGCCTGCACCGCGGCGGTGAACTTCGCCATGAAGTCCTTGTTTGGGATGTTCTCCTGCGCCAGCTCGATGCCGGGGTGCTCGCTGGCGAACATCGTCATCACCTCCCGCAGGCCCTTCATCTCGGTCTGATTGGTGAAGTGATGCCAGTAGTTGATGCGGGGGCCTGATGCCTGCTGTCCACCGTCGTCGCCGCAAGCCGCCAGACCCAGACCCGCGCCCGACAGAGCGGTAGTCGCCAGACCGGTGGTCTGGATGAATTCGCGGCGGTTCCAGCCGCGCCCGGAAATCGACATCTCTCTCCTATCCTTTGACCGCCCCCGAGGTCAGGCCGCGGATCAGCGATCGCTGCACGACCGCGAAGAACAGCAGGATCGGGACGACGGTGACGATGCCGCCGGCGCTCAGCGGCCCCCACGGCAGCTGGAACTCCCCCACCATCAGCTGCAGCCCGACCGGCCAGGTGCGCGAGCCCTGGCTCGTCGTCATCATCATGGCGAACAGAAACTCGTTCCAGGCGGCGATGGCTACGAACACCGCCGTCGTCGCCAGGCCGGGGCGGGCCAGCGGCAGCACGATGCGCCAGAGCGCCCCCAGGCGGGTGCAGCCGTCGATGCGGGCGGCGTCCTCGAGCTCGGCCGGTATCGCGTCGAAGAACCCCTTGAGCATCCAGATGCACAGCGGCACCAGGAACGCGGTGTACGCCAGCGCCAGCCCGAAGCGGGTATCGAGCAGTCCGAGGTCGCGCATCATCACGAACAGCGGGATGATCAGCAGCACGACGGGAAACATGCGGACCACGAGGTAGAAGATCAGCAGGCGGTCGCGGCCCCGGAAGCGGTAGCGCGAGAAGCTGTAGGCCGCCAGGATGCCGACGGCGAGGCAAATCAGGCAGGTGATCGCCGTGACCACGGCGCTGTTGGCGACGAGGGTGGGAAAGTCCGACTGCTGCCACAAGGTCGCGTAGTTGTCGAAGGTGACCCGCCGCGGCACGTACTGGAGGACGCGGGTGACGATCTCCTCCTCGCGCTTGAGGGAGGTCAGGAAGGTCCAGGCGAGCGGGAAGAGCGAGAACAGGGCCGTCGCCGCGATCAGCAGCACGGTCAGCAGGTCGAGGAGCCTGTCGGTGCGTTTACGGGAGCGGAACCGCACTATTCCTCCATCACCCCGGAGACGCGCACGTAGACGACGGTGAAGGCCATCAGCAGCAGGAGCATCACCACCGACAGGGCCGCGGCGTAACCGAAGTCGAACTCGGCGTACGCCTTCTGGAAGGCGTAGAGGGACAGCACCTGGGTGGCGTGGCCGGGTCCCCCGCCGGTGAGCACCACCAGCAGGTCGGGGGCGTTGACCATGCCGATGACGCGGAGCACGACGGTGGCGACGACGATGGGCATCAGCAGGGGCAGGGTGATGGTGCGGAACTGGAGCCAGAGGCCCGCGCCGTCGACATCGGCCGCCTCGTAGAGCTCGTCGGGGATGCCCTGGAGCCCGGCGAGCAGGAACAGGGTGAAGAACGGAAAGGATCCCCACAGGGCGACGGTCAGCACCGCCGGCATCGCCGTGTCGGAGTCGGCGAAGAAGGGGTGGTAGTCGGCGAGTATGCCGAGGCGCACCAGCAGATCGTTGATCACCCCCAGCCTGGAATCGAGCATCAGGGCCCACATGTGCCCGGCCACCACCGAAGGCATGACCCAGGGCAGCAGCACCGCCACGCGGGCCCACCGCATCCCGGGCAGCGCCCGCTGCAGGCCGCGGTTCAGCCCCAGGGCGGTCACCATCCCGAGGGCGAGCTGGGTGGCGGTTCCCGCTGCGACCCAGACGAGGGTGTTGAAAGCGGCTGCGCGGAACACCGGATCCCCGGCGAGCTCGACGTAGTGCCGCAGGCCGACGAAGGGGACCCCGAGGTCGGGCCGCGTCAGCCGCATCTCCTTGAAGCTGAGGAGAATCCCCGATCCGATCGGGTAGACGAGGATGGCGAACAGCAGCAGCAGGCTGGGCAGGATCAGCAGCTGGGCCCACCACTTCGTCTCGGACAGCAGAGCCAACCGGTTCACTTCACTTCCCTTTCGCGAGAATCCCTCGACATTTTTCAGGCAGTCCTGCGGCTGCTCACTCGGTCTCGGCGGGTTTGTCCCGGAATCCCGCTCCGTGGTTTGCATCCCGCCGCCAGGCGGATCGGACGCAACCGGTAACAACCCAACAATTCGCCACTGCTTTTCTCTGGCTGATCGCTGCGTGTCCATGCCAAATTTGAATGAACGACAACAGATGAGAAATACCCTGCGAGGGCACAGAGAGCCTGCCGATGTCGGTGTTGCCCCCAACTCAGGTGCGCATGCGGACGAAGCCTGCCCTCAACCAGCAAGGCAACCTTTTGGACCCCTGATGCGACAGGTATGGTAGAGGTCGATCCGGTGACGATGAAGGACGAAGCACTTGTCGCGGCTGCCCTGGCGAAGGGACCTGAAGCGTTCGATCCGATTGTGAGACGGTACCAGAGTGCCGTGTTCGGCGTGACCCTGGCGAGGGTGAGTGACTTCCACGAGGCGGAGGACATTGCCCAGTCAGTATTCGTGGACGCCTTCCTTCAACTCGATCGATTAAAGGACCCCGCGCGGCTGGGCGCATGGTTGCGAACGATGGCGATCAACAAGAGCATCGATTGGCTCCGGCGGCGGAGGGATAGTATCGACGTCGAGCAGATCGCCAACGATCCGCAGTATGCAGAGATGCACAGGGCGTTGAAGGGCAACGAGTTGCGAGATCAGGTGATCGCTGCCGTCGCGCGACTGGGTCCGGCCCAACGGGAAACGATCACGCTCCACTACCTGAGCGGTTATTCCATTGTGGAGATCGCTCGGATTCAGACTGCACCGATCGGGACTGTCAAGGCGCGACTGCATCATGGACGAAAGTCGTTAAAGCGAGATATGGAAATGGTTGAAACGACACTTGCATCCGAGGGACCCGGGGAGGACCTGACGCAGCGTGTCCTCAAGGCGCTTTCCCGGCATGATGCCCATTCCTATGACGTCTATCGCGAGCTCCGGCGTCTCGGTGCGGGTGCAGCTATCGAAGGCTTCGACAGAGCCCTCGAAGCCCCCAGGCCAAAAACCAGACGAATGGCGGCGTATTATGCCGCCTCCTTCGCCGAAGACGACCCGAACCACCCGGCCCTCGAGATCGTCAAACGAGGATTATCCGATGCCAACCGGGAGGTCAGGTTCGGTACGATTCTGTCACTCTGTCATCTGCCCTGCAAACCGGAGGTCATCCGCACGGAGATTGTTCCCCTTGTCGTCAGTCTCCTCTTCGATCGAGCAAAACAGGTTCGTCAACGCGCTGTATCATACCTGGAGGACTGGGCGGCGGACGTACCACTTGACAAGGCAGCCTGTGCCATGCTCGAAGAGCCTAACCGCATCGTCCGCAAAGACAAGGAGAACCTTCTGAGGGAGGTGCTTCACCAGCAGTCCGGAGAGGCCCCGAGGATCAGCCATGGCGGCTTCGATTCCCAACTCTCCCGCTGTGAGGAGGGACTCGCGAGCGGAAGTGCCAGCGCGCGGGCCGGTGCCGTCGTCGATGTTCTACGTCTCGCTATGAAGCACTCCGGGAGAAGCAGGGAGCTCGTCGCCCTGGCCTCGAAGAAGCTTGGAGATCCGGCCCGACGCGTCCGCTCGCGGGCAGCTATGAGCTGTGGGCGTGGGCGGACTATGTCCCGGCCAAGATGGTAGAGGAGGCGATGGCGAAGGAGTCCAATCTCAAGACCAGAGAGAGAATGGAAACGCTCCTGCAGAAGGTGAAACAGCATTAGCAGATTGGCGGTCAAAGGCGATGGGTCCAGCTTACGTAGCGTGTGCCCGCCGGCGGGGCAAGGCCCGTCGCTCCCGGGGTACGCGGTGGCACACCGCGCCCCGGGCCGTCACTGTAACCGCGAGCGATCTCCGTCCTGTCAGAGCTCGCCCGGGTTTGCCCGCCACCATCAATCCATGTCGCGGGCGAGCCGCGCGATCAGCTGCTCGAGCTCGACCCCGCTCAAGGCATCCGGATCGGCGCCGTCGATGGCGCGGTACATGTCGGCGACGCCGTGGAACAGGCGGTCCGTCATGCCGGCTTCCGCGAAGGTCGCGGCGATCTCCTCCATTTCGGCGATCCAGCGGCCCGCTTTCGACGGGATGTTCGGAACCGATTTTTCGGTGTCGGCCAAGGTCGCCGCCTGGCTCATCTTCAGCTCTTCGACGAGCAGGTCGTAACAGCCGAGGCGCTGCGCCGCCACCAGGGATTCGATGAAGATGGCGTAGCGCCCCTTGGTCTGCGACGCGTAGCACATCTTCAGCCCGGAGGCCTGGCCGATTTCGCCACCGACAACGCGGACGTCCAAGCCGTACCGCGACAGCTCCTCAAACTCCTCCACCCGCTCTCCGGAGGCGTAGAAACGGGTGGTTCCTTCCTTCAAGGGCGGGGGTCCGACGATGCCGGCGTCAATGAAGGTGAGACCCGCCGCTTCCGCGGTGGCGCCGATGGCGGCCGCGGTCGCCGGGGAGACGGCGTTGCAGTCGACGTAGGTTATCGTCTCGCCGGTGGCGGCGACCTGCCGCGCCATCTCGCGGGCGTGCGCCGGCGGCAGGATCGACAGGAAGATGCCGGCCCGCCGCGCGACATCAGCGAGGGTGGGGACCGCCTCGATGCCGGCTGACGCGGCGCGTTCGCGCGAGCGTTCGCTACGGCCCTCGAGGCAGGCGATCACCGGCAGGCCGCGATCGACCAGGACTTTGGCGACGGCGTGGCCCATTTCGCCCGGGCTGGAGATACCGACGGTTTCGACCATGTGCTCAGCTCCCTTCGCAGACGGGCCGTCAGTACCCCTTGCCCTTGTCGATCTCCCCGATCAGCGGCCTCTCCCCGGCGATGTAGCGGCGCAGGTTCTCGCAGAACTGCTCGACCGCCCGCCGGTCGCGGTTGGGGGAAGCCCCGGCGGTATGCGGGGTGATGACGACGTTCTTCATCCGCCACAGCGGGTTGTCCTGCGGCAATGGCTCTTCCGGGGTGACGTCCAGCCCGGCGCCGCCGATCCACCCCTGCTCCAACGCCTCGATCAGCGCCGGTCCATCCATGATCCCCCCGCGCGTCACGTTCACCAGGATGGCGCCGCGCCGCATGCGTTGAAAGGCGTCGCGGTCGAACATGCCTTCGGTTTCAGGCGTCAGGGGGGCGCAGATGGCGACGACGTCGGACTGTCCGAGGAGGTCGCCGAAGCGGTCCATTCCCCAGCAGGCCTCGACCTCGCCGGGGAGGTCGACGGCTTCGGGATCGACGGCGATCACGCGCATTTCGAAGGCGCGCGCCCTTTTCGCCAGCTCGCGCCCGGTTCCGCCGAGGCCGACGATCCCCATGGTCAGACCCCACAGCTCGATGGAGCTGTTGCGGATCGGCCACTTCACCTCCCAGTCGAGGGCGCGCACCGCCCAGCCGATGCCGCGGGTGACCGCCAGCAGCAGGCCCATGGCGTGCTCGGCGAGGTGCACGCCGACGAAACCTTTGGCGCTGGTGAGGATGACGCCGCTGCCGGCGAATTCCGGATAGAGGGCGCCGTCGACGCCGGCGGCCGGGCTCTGCACCCAGCGCAGGTTCGGCGCCCTGGGCAGAAGGTCCGGGCCGATTCCGCCGAGGATTACCTCGACTTCGGGGATCACCTGCTCGATGCGGCCGGCGTCGGTCGTCACGATCACCTCGAGGTCGTCGGACACGGAGCGAACCTGGTCGAGGAGGGCGCCGTCGACGTCGATGAGATCGGCGTTCACGAGGAGTTTCATGGCTGTCTCGCTGGTTTCGTGTAATGGAATCCAAGCCGGCGCCGGAGCGACCCTGCCTCCCCGGGCGCAAGTAATGGCGAAATAAAGCAGGCCAGGCGAGCGGGCTGCAAGAATGGCGACGCCAACCGCCCGGGCGAGCTTGCTGAAACATCGGTAGACTCATGACCTTGCTTGAGGCAGAATATCCGATATTCGGATTGTCAGAAATTTGGACAAAGGAGCATCTCGCATGGCAGTGGCGACCAAGATGGGAAAGAGGGGGACTGTGGTGATCCCCGCACAGTTGCGCAGGCGGTATGGCTTGGAGGAAGGGGCGCTGGTCACCGTGGATGGTCGCGACGACGGTGTCCTCATCCGGCCCGCGGTTGCCCTGCCCATCGAGAGCTACTCGGCGCAGCGCAAAGCGGAGTTCCTGCTGTCGAACGCCGTCGATGACGCAGACTACGAGTGGGCCTGCAAACAGGTTCGGGATCTGGGTCTCGACCCGGGAGAAATTGCACACGAACGGCCGTCCGATCGCTGATGGTGGACCGGGTCTTCCTCGACGCCAATGTGCTCCTCAGTGCGGCGTACGGCAGCCCGGGATTTGCGAGACTGTGGACGGCCGCCCGGGACGGTCGGTGTGAGCTGGTGGCGTCGGAATACGTGATCGCAGAAGCGCGACGGAACCTCGGCGACACGACGCAGTGCACCGCGCTGGAGAGCCGCCTCATGACCGTCCGGCTCGTCGCGGAGGGCCCGGCTGACGCGCCGTGTCCACTCGCACTTCCGGACAAGGATCGGCCCGTCTGGTCAGCGGCCGTGGCGGCAGGTGCGACACGCTTGTTGACCGGAGATGTGCCTCACTTCGGCTCGCACTTCGGCAAGACAGTGCAGGGCATGCACATCCTGCGCCCCGCTACCTACCTCGCGGGTGACACACCTGCGGACGACGCTGCTGGTGATGGATCGGGGTAGCAGCGCAGATGAAATGAGGCGTCAGAAATACACTGGCGCGGCCACTTGCGTCTGGAAGGCCTTGAGTGACCACTCCCACTGGATAGGGACCCAAACGAGGCGGCGCGCCGGACCCTGGAGATCCTGCGGGAGATCGCCGGCGCCCGCGGCCGCCATCACGCGACCGCATCGTGCCATCGAAGCCTCAAACCCACCAAGGATGCAAGCAATGCCTTACCGCATCGTCTTTCTCATACTACTGCTGACAGCGATTTCAATCCAAGCGCAGTGGGAAGGCCGCCTCTATCCCTTCATCGAACTGACGGACGAGATGCTGGCTGAAATCGACCTCAAGGACGGCTCAGTGGAAGATTGGTTGGATGTCCTCGGCGAGCCCACGTTGACACCATTGGATTTCGCCACTCCTCCATCGTTACCGAAATACGACCCGTCGTCGTTTGACTTTCGCATCTGGTTGGCTTGGCACGATGCCGGAAACCACCTTTTCGTGGCCGCCGAGATGGTGGACGATATCCATGTCCATAATGAGGAGTACTGGATTCGCCATCCTAAATTTCCCCCTACCGAGGCCAGCGTATGGTTTAATGTCGACGCCGACAAAAGTGGTGGTCCGATGATTGAATTTGATGAAAATGGTATGATAAACCGGGATATTTTGATGGTACAGGCACAACAATACTGGGGGGTTGCGAAAAACTATAAGAGCGACAGCAATCTCAGCCTGCAATTGCTGAGCGGTGAGGCGCCTTGGATAACCTACGTACCGTATGCCGATGGAGGCGGGAGCATAGTGGACAGTCGGCCCATTTTCTACGTGGTCGAATTCTACGTCACTCCGTTTGACAGATTGATCTGGGATGCCCCGGAGCAGAGCATCGCTTCGGACCTTTCGGTCGGCGAACAGATAGGGTTTGCTATGGCCATGACGGACAAGGATTCGGTCATTGACCAATTCATGTCTGACAATTTACACTCCTTGTTCGGACCGGACGGCTCATGGGACTTAGGTTCGGATTTAGGTTGGAGGTCTGATCATTGGGCCCAGGGAATTCTTCTTGGCCCAGGCGGTCGTACCGAGGGCACTGCTGTCGAAAGCCTTTCCTGGGCCCGCATCAAAAGCAGCTTGTCCCGATAGCCATATAGAAGGTGACATATATGAGACCACTCCTGACCCAAATCACCGCCACTATCCTCCTGACGGGGATTTGCCTTAATGCTCAATGGCATGACCGCCTTTCCTTCGCGGAGCTAACGGACGAAATGCGCGCCAGGATCGACACTGATTCTGATCCGCTTCAGGAAGACCGTTACCACGACTTGCTCGGACCGGATGCGTCTTACGACGATGGTTCTCTCCAGCAACTATCCGTTGAGTCTGGCTTGTGGGCTCGAGGGATTCTTGATGAAGCAAAGGATCCGCCCGAAGGCACCGCTGTCCAAAACGTGTCCTGGGCCCGCATCAAGGCCAGCCTGTCGGAATAGCCTCCCCGATTGAACCGGGGTCAGCCTTCGGGGCTCCATTTTCCGGACGTTTTCTCGTCGCCTCGAACTGACCACTTGGGCCGGTCCCTGTCGCTCCCCTGTCAGCGGCCGCCAACACCCCTTCTCCGGCCACTCATCCGACCGGCCCCATCCGGATAACCGCGGTCCGCCTCCGACAGCTTCCTCCCCGACCGGCGGGTTGACGGCGCTGCCGCTTCCGCCCTACGTCAACCACCGCCCCGGAACGAGGAGCCCCAACATGCCGAAGCGGATCAACCGCGCCATCGAGATGCTGGAGCAGGACCAGCCGGTCTACTATACCGGCTTCAGCGCGGTCAGCCACGAGGCCGGCCTGGAGATGGCCGGGACCCACGCCGACTACATCAACGTCAGCATGGAGCACGGCACCTTCGACCTGCCCGGACTCGACAGCTTCATGAAGGGCCTGAAGGCCGCGGGACCGACGCGCAGCGGCCATCCGACGCCGGCGGTGATCGCCGACCTGCCGCCGGACGGATCGAGCGAGGCGGTGGTGCGCGCCAACGCCTGGCTGTTCGAGCAGGTGCTCGACCGCGGCGTCCACGGGATCCTGCTCTGCCACGCCGAATCCCCCGACGCGGTCGCCGCCCTTGTCGAGGAGTGCCGCTACTCCTTCCAGACGGCGGCCCGGGACCGGGTGCCCCAGGGGCGGCGGGGCAACGGCGGCCAGGGCTCGGCCGCGGCGATCTGGGGGGTGACGGTGGAGGAGTACCTCCGCCTCGCCGATTTCTGGCCTCTCAACCCGGAGGGGGAGCTGATGCTCGGCCTCAAGATCGAGAACCGGCGAGCCGTGGAGAACGTCGAACAGACGCTGAAGGTTCCGGGAATCGCCTTCGCCGAATGGGGGCCGGGTGACAACCACTGGTCGCACGGGGAGATGATTCGCGCCCAGCCGTACTCGGCAGAGATGGTGGCGATACGTCAACGCGTGAAGGATGCATGCGACGCCAACGGCATCGCCTTTCTCGACGGCGCCAGCGAGGAAAGCATCGGAGAGACGATCGATGAGGGGGTGCGGATCATCGGCACCTCGGAAGAAGCGGCCGCCATCGGCAGGAAGCACACCGGCCGCCGGATGCCGGTGTAGTCCCGTGTCCCCCACCAACAGGAACCGACGATGAAGATGAAACTGCTGATCCTTGTTCTCGGGGCGCTTGCCGCCGCCCTCCCCGCAACCGCGGGGAACTACAGCGGCCACGGCGCCGCCCTGCACGGCGACCTCAAGTACGGTCCCGGCTTTACCCACTTCGAGTACGCGAACCCCGAGGCCCCGAAGGAGGGCGAGATCCGCCTCGGGATCATCGGCACCTTCGACAGCCTCAATCCGTTCGTCATCAAGGGGATCTCCCCGCCGAGGATAGGCGTGCTCCTCTACGAGTCGCTGCTCGAGCGCGCCGAGGACGAGGCGTTCTCCCAGTACGGCCGCCTCGCCGAGAGCATCGAGATCGACGCCGAGGGACGCTGGGTGATCTTCGACCTGCGCCCCGAAGCCCGCTGGCACGACGGCAGCCCGGTCACCGCCGAGGACGTCGTGTACTCCCTGCGGCTTCTGCAGGCCAAGGGACACCCCGGGTGGCGCGCCTACTACGAGAACATCGAGAGCGCCGAGGTGATCGGCCCGCACCGGGTGAAGTTCG
>JAPOZF010000399.1:3841-12052 GCA_026706165.1 Gemmatimonadota bacterium | reverse complement strand
CACGTATGATACTGTCAAGACTGGGTTTAGGTGCGCTCGTCGCGATTCTGGCGCACCCCGATTCCGGGGCGGCCGGGGGTAGTTCCACCCATGTCCCGATCGCTCACAAGAGCTACCGCTTCCTCGAGCGCTGTGAGGCAAAAGGGGTACTGGTGCGCCTGGCGGACGGGATCAAACCGTTCACGAGATCCGAGGTTGCCGCCGCCCTGCGGAGAATCGAGGAGCGCCGCGGCCTCCTCAGCGAAGTGGAGCAGTCAGAGCTCGACCTGCTGCGCCTGGAGTTCGGCCTCGATGCCTCTCCCTCCATCGGCCGCGAGGCTGCGGATGCCTCCCGGGGAATGGGGACGGGGCGGCTGAGAAGCGGAGAACCTCTGGTCCGCTACGCCGTTCCCCAGGGGGAGCTGTTCGCCGATATCCGGCTGCGAAACCAGGTCGACGCCATTTCCGGGTTGGGCCGGGCCCGCACCGAACAGGTGTACCGCAATCATCTCGGGGGAGTTCTGCGGGGGGAAGCCTGGCAGCGCCTCGGTTTCCGCATAGCCTTTCTGCAGACGCGGGAGCAGGGGAATCGCAGCTATGTGATTCGCGACGACGTCTTCGAGCGCCGCCTGGAGGTTCCGCAGCTGAAAGAAGACCTTGCCGACTTCCACGAGGGTGCGGCGGCGCTGTTTTTTTCGCCGCTTCCGGGTCTCACGGTCGAGGTGGGAAAAGGTCAGGCAAGTTGGGGACCGGCGGCCAGGGACAACCTCGGGTTGAGCGACAACGCCCCCGGGTTCGACATGATCCGTCTGCGCGGGCAGTTCGGAATACTCAAGCTGGTCAGCATCGCCGGGGCCCTGCGCCCGTGTCCCGACCGGCCGGATTCCCCCCAATGCGCCGGTGTCGGAGATACCTCCTCGTCGTACGTAGTCAACGGAGTCCGG
Organism: Gemmatimonadota bacterium; assembly: GCA_026706165.1. Next base: position 11,129 of record JAPOZF010000399.1, on the reverse strand, counting down.
CGTCCGCTGGAGCGCCAGAAGTACCTCGCAGCCCACCGGGTGGAAGCGTCGTTGTTCGACTGGCTCGACGTCGGGTTCCAGGAGGTCCTGGTGTACGGCGACCGCCCTCCGCAGGCGACTTACCTCAACCCGGTGATGTTCTACTGGGCGGCCCAGAGCTATCAGGGCGACAAGGACAACCTGATGATGGGCGTCGATTTCGACATCCATCCGGGCAACGGGGTGAAGCTCTATTTGGCCTACGTCGTCGACGACCTCAAGAAGCTGCGCATCTTCAGCGATGACTTCGTCAACAAGTTTTCGCTGCAGGCGGGCCTGCTGTGGGTCGATCCGGCCGGCTTGCGCGATACCGATCTGCGGGTGGAATACGTGCGCATCGAGCCCTGGATCTACACCCACAAATTTCCCATCAACACCTTTCGGAATTTCGATTCTCCGATCGGACATTCACTCGGCCCGAACTCCGACCGCTGGGTGGTCGCCGCGAGCCGCCGTTTCAGCCGCGGTCTGAGTCTCGGTGCAAGCCTGTCCCGCTCACGCCACGGGAGCAACGAAATCCTGGACGACGGAGCCGTTCTCAACGTCGGCGGGGACCTTCACCGCGGCTGGCGTCCGGGGGACGACCGCGTCTCCAAGGACTTCCTTGCCGGAAACCTCCACGTCTGGACGAAAATGTCGCTCGAGCTCGAATGGCGGATTCTTCCCGGCCTCGGGGTTGCGGTCGGGTATGCAAACGAATGGGGAACCAACGTGCCCCTGCCTCCGAGGTGGCGACCGAACATCGCCCTGGGGAGCCGCACCGGGTACGGCGACGGAGAGAGCCGTCTTTTCAGCTTCGATCTCCGTTACGGTTATTTCTGACCTCCAGGGCGGTCCTGCCCCTGAAGCCCTTTCCCTCCCAACGACCCTCCTGATCGATGCTTGAGCTTCAGGCGCTGATGATACTCCTCGGATGCGGGTATGTCGCCGCGGTCGTATGGCTGGTCTCGGGGCTTCGACGAGCCGCCCCGACTGTCTCCGGAACCACTCCCGACGTCAGCGTGATCATTGCCGCCCGCAACGAGGAAGCCTCGATCTCCACCTGCCTGCGGGCGCTTCAGCTCCAGGAGTATGCCGGAGAGATCGAAGTCGTTGTGGTGGACGACCGTTCCAGCGACCGGACCGGGCAAATCCTGCGGGAGATCGCGGCCGGGTGGCCGGCCCTCAAGCCGGTGCCGTTAGGGGAGGGGGAAGGGGAGTTCGAGTGCCCGAAGAAGAGCGCCCTGGCCCGGGGTATTGCCGCCAGCTCCGGGGAGTTGCTGATGTTCACCGACGCCGACTGCGAGCCGCCCCCTGCATGGGTGCGAATAACCGCCTCGCTGTTCACCGACGGGGTCGGGCTTGTTGCAGGATACGCGAGACCGCGCGGGACGAGGTGGCTGCGGCACCGGGTACTCGCCCTGGACAACCTCGCGGTCAGCGCACTCGCGGCCGGAAGCATCGGCAATGGCGCGGTGCTTTCCTGTACAGGCAGGAATCTCGCCTACAGGCGGCGCCTGTACGACGAGGCCGGAGGGTACGCCTCCATCGGCCACCTCGTCGCCGGGGACGACGTCTACTTCGCCCGGCTGGTGGCCCAGGCCACCGACTGGCGAATGGTGTACTGCCGCGATCCGGCGGCCGTGGTCGCATGCGGTCCGGGGCCTGAATCCTGGTCCGGTCTGATGCACCAGAAACTGCGCCACGCCTCCAAGGCGGGGCATTATCGAGGCGCGGCGAAGCTGTTGGGGGCGGCGGTCTACCTTTTTCACCTCACTCTGCTGTGGGGGGTGGTGCAGACTTTCCTGTTCGAAAAGGTGCCGCCCGCTTTTCCAGCGGTCTGGGGATTCCGCTGGCTGATCGATTACCTCCTGTTGCAGAGCTTTGCCCCGGCCTCCGAAGACCGCAGGCTGATCCCATTCCTGCCGATTCTCGAATTTCTCTATATTCCGTACGTCCTGCTGTTCGTGCCGGCCGGCACCGCGGGCTGGTTCCGCTGGCGTGAGGATGAAGCGGAGGAAGAGGAAGAGGAGGAGGCGACGAGTTCATAGGCGTGCCGACCGGCCCGCACCGCCATCCACAAGATCCGGAAAACAGATCCCATTGGCCTTTCTGCTGTCCCCCAAGGCGGTTCCCAGGTACATCGAACGCTACGGGTACGCCTTCACCTGGAAGCGGCTGTGGAACGCGGGCAAGGTGCTCGCCTCGATGGGGCTCTCGTCGGTCGCCGGTCGTCCCATCGTCTGGGGCCGGCCGTTCATGATGATGGTCGAGCCGACGAACTTCTGTAACCTGAAGTGCCCGTTGTGCCCTTCCGGCAACGGCGAGATGAAGCGGGCGCGCGGGCACATGAATCTCGACGACTTCAAGGGCCTCATCGACGACGTGGGTGAGTACCTGGTCCTGCTGATGCTGTGGAACCAGGGAGAACCGTTCATCAACAAGGGCTTCGTCGAAATGGTTCGCTACGCCCGGGACCGGCGGATCCCGACGATGACGAGCACCAACGGCCATTACATCCGCAACATCGAGCAGGCGCGGGCGATCGTCGCTTCCGGACTCGACGAAATCATCGTTTCCCTCGACGGCGTCGACCAGGAAACCTACGAGCGTTACCGCGTCGGAGGGCGTTTCGACTACGTCATCCGCGGCGCCCGCCTGTTGGCGCAGGCCAAGTCCGAGCTCGGTTCGAGAACCCCTCTGGTCAACCTGCAGTTCATCGTATTCCGCCACAACGAGGGGGACATCGCCGAGGCGGAGCGCCTGGCGGGTGAGTTGGGCGCGGAGAAGTTCCTCGTCAAAACCGCACAGGTGTACTCCGCGGACGAGGTGGAGGAGTTCCTGCCCGAAAACGACGTCCACCGGCGCTACGAGGATGACCCTTCGGGAGAGTTGCTCGTCAAGGGTCAGCCCGCCAGGGGATGCAAGGTCCTGTGGTATTCGTCGATGGTGAACTGGAACGGCGCCGTGGCTCCCTGCTGCTTCGACAAGGACGTCGACTTCGGCATGGGGGACAGCTTCGATCCCGCCGGAAACTTCGGCGACATCTGGCGAGGACGGGCGTACATGGATTTCAGGAAAAAAATCCTGGCCGACCGCAGGTCGGTCGACATGTGCCGCAACTGCTCGGAGGGGTACCGCGGCATGTTCTCCCTCGTCAAAGAGCTGCGCGGTTAGCCCCCCTCCGGTCGGTGGACTCGTCTCTCATCGAGCTGTCGCTGGCAGGTTTCACGGCCGTCTACGCCGCGGGCGTTCTCTGGTTCCGGCAGGGACTGGCAAATTGCGGGGAGGACAACCGAAACCGGGAAAAGACCCACCTCCCCGAGCGGCGCATCTCCATCGTTATCGCTGCCCGCAACGAGGAGGACCACATCGCCTCCTGCCTGCGGGGGCTTGCCCGTCAGACGCTTCCCGCCGAATGGTTCGAAGTGATCCTCGTCGACGACGGCTCGAGCGACGGCACAGCGAAGATCGCCAAAGAGTTCGCTCGCGGCACCGGTCTGCGCCTGACCATCCTCCGGACCGACGGGATTACCGGCGGCCCCGGATCGAAAAAGAGAGCCCTGTCGCTGGGGGTCGAGAAAGCGGAAGGGGAGGTCGTCCTGACGACCGACGCCGACTGCCGCCTGCCTCCAACCTGGGCGGCGTCCATGGCGCGCCGTTTCGATGACGACGCGGTCGGCATGGTTATCGGCTACGCCGGAATACGCCGCGACAGCGGCCGGCTGGGTCTGCTCGGAGGGTGGGAAGCGGTCGATTTCCTGAACCTTATGGCAGCCGCTGCTGCCGGCGCCGGCCGCGGGCGGGCGCTGGCGGCTTCGGGACAGAGTCTCGGCTTCCGCAAGGCAGCCTTCGACGAGGTCGGCGGGTACAGCCGCATCATGCACCGGGGTTCGGGCGACGACGTGCTCCTGATGCAGCTGATCCGGCGAACGCGGCGGTGGCGCATCCTGTTTGCGGGGGATGCAGCCGGGCATGTTGTCCACCCGCCCTCCTCGTCGCTGTCAGGACTTCTCGCGAAGCGCAGCCGTTGGGCATCGAACGCCCCCTTCCAGGCCCTTCTCGACCCGCCTTTCTTCGCCTACCTCGCCTGCACCTTCGCCATGAGCGCCATGCTTCTGGCCGCTCCGGTCCTCGCCTGGTGGGGAGCTGCGAGCTGGTTCTCCGTGGCCGCTGCCTGGCTGGCGAAGAGCGCCGCAGAGGGAGCGCTTTTCGCGCGTTCGAGACAGGTCTTTCAGCGTCCGGATCTGCACTGGCAGTTCCTGCCCTGGACCCTCAGTCAACCGCTCTGCATCGTCGCCGCCGGTCTGTTCGGGGCGCTTGGCCGCTTCGACTGGAAGGGCCGCTCGTACCGGTGGGGTGTCGAGGTGGGCGGCACGTCGTCGATCCCGGGTGCCGGCCCAGCTGGCCGGGACCTGTCGGTAATTGACCACCGGGCAACCGTGTCGAGGTAAATCCCGCCCAGGTCCGCTCCGGGGAACAGCTTCACCCAGGCCGCATCTGCGCTGCCTCTCTCTCGCTTCTATTCCCCGGCAAGCATCTGCTGCAGCAGTCCGTAACGGATTCCCCTGGTCGAAACGGTGACCGCGGGCAGGCCGGACTGTTCCAGAAACCGGAGAAGGATCAGCGAACCTGCGGTGATTATGTCAGCGCGCTGTTCGCTCACCTGTGGAAACGCCCGGATCTCATCGAGGCCCAAACCGAGAAGCATGTCGCTCAACCCGGCCACCCGGTTACGCGTCAGAAGGTGGCCGTCGAGCTGGGCAGAGTCGAAGCGCTCGGTCCCCCGGTCGAGCGCCCCGAGGGTCGTAACCGTTCCGGCTACCCCGACGACCGGGATCCGCGAGGGGATTTGGAAGAGACCCGCCATGACACTGGCAATCATCTCCTTCGCACGTGCCGCTTGCTGCGGGGAGGGGGGCAGGGAAGGAAAGAACCGCTCGCTGACGCGGACCGCGCCCACGTCGACCGAGACCGATTGTTCCACCGTTCCGTCACGATTTCCGAGCGCAAGTTCGGTGGAGCCTCCGCCGATGTCGACGACTCCGTAGCGCTCGGGGAGATCCAGTCCGAAGGCCGCCCCCGTGAAGGTGAGGCGGGCTTCCTCAGCCCCGGAAAGCTCGACGAGCTCCACCCCGGTTCTGACGGCCACGGCAGCGGTGAACTCTCTCTTGTTGGTGGCGTCGCGCAACGCCGAGGTTCCGTAGGCCCGTATCCAGGTCGTCCCGGCGCCAGCCGCCCTTTCGCGGTAGCGCAGCAGACAATCGCAGACGCGATTGATCGCCTCGGGTTGAATGCGGCGCTCGGCATCGACCCCCTGGCCGAGCCGCGCGATTGCGTGGGCGTCGTCGAGAATCTCGATGTCGTCCGGGCGTTGCGAGCGCCTCCTGCCCACGACCATCAGAATGGTGTTGGTCCCGAGATCGACGGCGGCGGCGGGGCTGGAATTGAAGGGCTGATTGATCAAAGACTTTGGGACCCCGTTGAAGAGCCTGGGGCTCCAACGCCGGCCAGAATTGTTATGCCGGGGCTCTCAGGCGGATTCCTGGCGTTTCAGGAGGGCGGTGAGTTCGGCGGGGGTACGGCAGTCCAGCAAATCCTCCCTTATTTCCTCCCCCCGCATCAGCGAGGCGATCTGGCCGAGCACGGGAATGTAGCTGCGGTAGTTCTGCCGTGGAGTCAGAAGAAGGAAGATGTAGCGCACCGGCTCTCCGTCCGGTCCGTCGAAGTCGACTCCTTCCCGGCAGATACCGAGGGCGCCTATGATGCCGGGGAGGTTGTCGATCGCCGCATGCGGAATCGCCGTCTCCTTCCCCATGGCGGTGCTGCTTTTGCGCTCGCGATACAGTGCGGAGGCGAGAACCTGGTCGCGCTGGGAAGCGGGGATCTGTCTCTCCTCAACCAGGACGTCGACCATCTGCCCGATTGCGTCCCACTTGTCCCGGGTTTGCAGATGCAGGCGGACGGTATTTTCGAAAAAGATCCCGCTCAACCTGTTGTTTGCGGTCGACCGCGACCTCACCATCAGAACCGAGCAGGGGGATTCAAAGGCGATCTCATCCGGAATCGAGCCCGCCAGAAACTCCTCCTGCCTCCAGTCGTTGGAAGCCCCGAGAACGAGGAAGTCCTCTTTGCGGGTGCGCTCGATGATGGGTTCCACTATGTCGACGGAAGGGACGACGTCGATGTCCGCAACGATTCCGAGCAGCTTCAACCGCAACGCCGTGTCCGCGTACACCTGACTGCAGTAGCGCTTCAGAAGCGGATCTCGCGGCCGGCATTCACGGTCCCTTGCCACCCTCAGCACGCGCAGCTCAGAGCCCCATGCCTGGGCAAGATCGGCGGCGATCTGCAGCCCCATCAGAGAGTGGCTGCCGCCACCGGTCGGGACGATGATCCTGCGGGCCGGGCGGAAGCTCTTGTCCTTGAAGATCAGCGTGTCCAGGTCGACGGATTTTGCCAGCGACCGGTTGTCGGAAGAGAGAACCGCCCGGCGATTCACGTCTCCGTACCAGCCCATGACCATCATGTTGCATTCCCAGCCCCTGGCCGCGGACTTGATGACCTCGGTGACGTCCTCACCTTTCAGCAGGTGGGGCTCGGCATCCGCCCCTATTTCCTTTGCCAATGCTGCCGCGCGCGACAGAGTGCGGTTGCGCTCGGCTTCGCTGGTGCCGTTCGACCGCAGGACATGGGTCAAATGAAGCTGGCCTCCCGGCAGCGACGCGAGGGTCGCCGCAAGACGCACGAGGGCCTCTTCCGTTGCGGGATTCTGGACGGCTACGAGGATGCGGAGGGCGCTTCTGGGCAAGTTCTGCTGCGGGGGATACCGAAGGCTTCCAAGGATGGGAACAATCCCTTGGGAAATGCCGTAACTGCAACTCTCGTTTTAAGATAACCACTCCCGGGTTTTATTTCCAAGTCGTTTTTCCGGCCCCGACGCGGAACGCGCCGGTATGTTGCCCGGGGCAGGGGGATTGGTTAGTTTGGCAGCGACCGGAACAGAGGATCGGATCCGACGTGGAACAGGATGTAGTCACCGTCTCCCGGCAGCTCGGCAGCGAGGGAGACCGCATCGCCGAGAACGTCGCCAAGGCCCTCGGTTACGAGTATGTCGATCGCCGGCTCGTGGAGGAGATTGCCAGCATTACCGACACCTCGGTCGAGGAGGTGGAGAAGTACGACGAGAAGGGGGAGGGGAGGGTTCGCTATTTCGGCCGTTGCCGTTGTCGTTGCCGGCGCTGTTATCGTTGCCGGCGACGTTCCCATC
>JAPOZF010000399.1:0-3831 GCA_026706165.1 Gemmatimonadota bacterium | reverse complement strand
GAAAGAGAGGGAGGGGAACAGGCCGCTTACCTCGATCGCGGTACTTACCAGCTCCTCATTACCACCCTGATTCAGGACTACGGCGAAGCCGGCAAGGCGGTTATCGTAGGCCGCGCCAGCCAGTTGATCCTGTCCGGCCGCGGCAACGCCGTGCACGTGAAGATCATCGCTCCCCTCGAGGTTCGGTGCGAGCGTCTGATGCAGTCGCGCAACGTCAGCTTCGATCAGGCGAAGGAGCTGGTCGAACAGCACGATCGCTGGCGCAAGCTGTATCTGAGAAACTACCACGACGCGGACTGGGACGACCTTCTGCTCTACCACCTGACGATCAACACCGGCCGCATGAGCGCCGGGGAGGCCACCGACCTGATCGTCAACCTTCTCACCGGGAGGGCCTGAGAGGCAGCCCGGTCAGGCCGCCCGCCGCAGCCCCGCAGTCACTGCGTCGACGATCACGTCTGCCTCCTCCCTGGTCAGGATCAGCGGGGGAGCCAGGTAAAGGATGCTCTCGGGGGCGGGGATCACGTGGCTCATCTGCCCGACGAGGACGCCCGCGTCCCGAATCCCCCCTTTCACCGCAGCGGTCGCACCGGCGTTCAGCAGTTCCCTTCCGTCCGGTTCGGTAAGTTCCAGGGCCAGCATCAACCCCTTGCCACGCACCTCTCCCAACACCGGTGACCTTAGAGCAGCGAGTTTGTTGAGCAGATAGGAACCAACTTTCTCCGCATTTTCGCTCAACCGCTCACTGAGCAGGATATCGATGTTGGCGAGGGCCGCGGCGCAACAGGCCGGATGGCCTCCATAGGTCGATACCTGGGCCAGTTCGCGCCTTTCTCCCGGCTCTCCGAGAAAGGTCTCGAAGACGTGGGGCCGCACGACGCAGGCGGCCAATGGCAGGTAGCCGCTGGTCACTCCCTTGGCGAGGGTCATCATGTCAGGTACCACGTCCCAGTGCTGGGCGGCGAAGAGCGCTCCGGTGCGGCCGAAACCGGTAATCACCTCGTCGAGGATCAGCAGCACCCCGTAGCGGTCGCAGATCGCTCTCAGGCGAGGCAGGTACTCGTCCGGAGGCACGATCACCCCACCCCCTCCGATGACCGGTTCGGCGACCACTGCCGCCACGGTTTCCGGATCCTCCCGTCTGATGACTTCTTCGATCTCCTCGACACAGGCTATACCGCAGCCGGGGTACGTCAGCTTGAGGGGGCAGCGGAAGCAGTAAGGTGGATCGACATGCAGGAATCCGGGAACCAGGGGTTCGAACTTAGAGCGCCGGCTCGTCTGGCCGGTCGCCGACATCGCCCCGAAGGTGAATCCATGATAACCCTGGTATCGTGAAATGATCTTGTAGCGATTCTGCCCGGGGAACTTCTGGCGGCCGTATTGCCGGGCGATCTTGAAGGCGGTCTCGTTCGCCTCCGAGCCGCTGTTGGAGTAGAACACGTGGCGCAGGTCTCCCGGCAGGATCTCCGCCAGGCGGGCTGCAAGCGTCGCCGCGGGCTCGTTGATCTGGGACTGCGGATAGTAGGGGAGCCGCTGCAGCTGCTCGTGCACGGCCGCGGCGATCTCATTCCGGCCGTAGCCGACGTTCACGTTCCACAGCCCGGAGTATCCGTCGAGGTATCGTCGGCCTTCGCTGTCGAAGAGGTAACAGCCCTCTCCCCTGTCCAGCACCATCAGGTCCTGTTGCTCGAGCAGGCGGTGCTGGAACAGGGGATGCCAGACGTGGTCGCGGTCGCGTTCCCGTATCGCGGCAGTGTCGATCTGCTTCCGGGTCATTTTCCGAATCTCCCGAGGTCGCATGATTGGTTTGGGCGCCGGACTGGGGCAAACGGTTCCGGGCGGCGCCTTTCGCAGGCAACGGCGGCTGTCGTGAACTCTCTACCGTGAAATGACATGGTCCTGGTTCTCTTCCGGCTGCTTTAGAGCATTGGCCATCACTCGATTCTCTCGAAACCGTCCGGCAACTGCGCGCCGGCGACCAGGCAGGCCTTCAACTCGCGAACGTGGGTGCAAGTGCCCCGGTAGGAAAACCCCTTGCACTCGCAGGCGATGTCCGTTCCGACGACTTCGAGGCTGTAGAAGCGGCCTTCCTGGCGCGCGCTGGGGGCCCGGAACAACCGCCTCCGCGGGCCGGTCAGCACGCTGGCCAGGGCGTGGATCGCCTGGTCCGAGACCGGTGTCAGAGCGGCCCGCAGTCCCGGCTGCACGCGGCCCTGATCCTCGAGGTAGGCGTCGCTCGCTTCCCGCAGGCGCAGCAGCAGATCCTCCGCGGACAGATCCCCTTCGACCGTCTCGATGTGCCGCCCGAGGACCTTTAGCATGCGCTTCAGCTCCGCGAGGACGTCGGTGTCGAGGTCCGGCGCAAGGGAGCGTCCCTCGACGACGTCGTCGACCAGCTGCGCCTTTGTTTCCAAAACCGTGCGCACGAATTCTTCGATCGTACCCCTGGCAATCATGTAAGTGACGCTGACGGTGCCGGTCTGTCCAATGCGGTGAGCACGGTCTTCGGCCTGGAAGTGATTGGCCGGCACCCAGTCGAGATCGTTGAAAATCACCTGGCTGGCCGCGGTCAGGTTTACCCCCATTCCCCCGGCGTGGATCTGCCCGACGTACACGCGCACCTCCTCCTCTTCCTGGAAACGGTCGACCAGGGTCTGGCGCCGGGACTGCGGCACCTCGCCAGAAATTACCACGGCCTGTTTCCCGAAATGCCGGGCGAAACGCTCGATCGGGTTCACGAACCCGGAGAAAAGGAGGACTTTTTCCCCCTGTTCGACAGCCCCCTTGGCGAATTCGAGGGTCTGTCCGGCCTTGACCGCGGCCATGATTCGGCGGGCGCCCTGGAGCTGGCCGATCCCCATCCGGTATCCGCGGGGATCGCGCTCCGCGTCGGGCCCGAGAAACCGCGCGACCGCCTCGTTCATGCGGTCGACGGCGCGCTGCGGAACGTCGATGTCGATCCAGGACCGCACCTTGGCCGGAAGGTCGAGAACCTCCGCCTTGGTGCGGCGCAGCATGGTGCCGTGAAGCTGCACCGACAGCTCCTGGACGTTGCTGGCACCCGAGGACTCCCAGTACCCGTAGTCGTTCCTGTGACCGTTGCAGTAGCGCCGGGAAAAGGAGAGAAAGCTCCGTCCCAGCGAGTGGCCGACCAGTTGGAGCAGGGGAAACAGGTCCCGGGGCCTGTTGGTCAGCGGGGTCCCGGTAAGGGCGTGAACGACCGGGTTCCCCGCGGCCTCGGCGACGATGCGCGTCGCCGTTCGACTGCGGATGGAGCGGTGGTTCTTGAGGTAGTGGGCTTCGTCGAACACCAGCGCTTTCCAGTCGTGTGCCAGAAGCGCGTCGACCTGGCGGTGAAGAATGTCGTAGTTGAGAACCAGCCAGCCGCCGAAGCCCGGCTCGGGTACCGGTGCCGGGCCGGCGATATGCGTCTCGGCTTCGGGAAGGACCATCAGGATCTCACGCACCCAGTTTCTCTTGACCGACGCCGGACAGACGACCAGGTACGGTCCTGACTCGGTGGCCTCGGTCAGCCCGAGAATCGACTGGCGGGTCTTTCCCAGACCCATGTCGTCGGCGAGTATCGAGCGTCTGCGGCCAAGCAGGAACGCGAGGCCTTCAACCTGATGCGGATAAAGAGTCCGGGAAATCTCCCTCGCCCTTGCAAGACTGACTGTTTCCACCTGCACATTCATGATGTGATAAGTTCAGACCTGCGAGCGGGAAACAACAGTCCGACCGGGTGCAGTCGGTCGGTGCGCGCGGAATTCGATTCAGATGCGCGGTCGGGGCCCCCGACCTTCCGGGACCGTCCCTTGCTGGCGCGGC
>JAPOZF010000754.1 GCA_026706165.1 Gemmatimonadota bacterium | reverse complement strand
GATTCGCCGTCTCGAAGACGCCAAAGAGCAGATCGCGTACGGAAAGATCTCCGGCAGCAGTGGAGCCGCTCATCGGCCGTGACCCTTTTGATTTCATCAACAACACTCTCGACCCTGGTCTGGGCGGAGCGCTCTACGACCTCATGGGCAAATACCTCGAAGTGCCGGCCTACAAGCTCATGGGACAGAAGGTGCGCGATGCCGTGTCGGTTGCGGCCTGGACGGCGCAGTCATCGCCCGCCGAGTTCGCCAGCGAGATCGAGAGAGCCGCCGCGCAGGGCTATCGGGTTTTCAAGATGCACACCGCGGCGTTCCACGATGTGGTGGAGCAGACGCGCGCTGCCGGGGAAGTGGCGCCGAGAGGTTTCAAGATTCACTACGACTTCAATGGCAACCGGACGCTGGCCACAGTACTGCCCCTCATCAAAGAGCTGGAATCACATCCGGTCGTAGGCCATATCGAGGATCCCCTGCCGAAAAGCGATCTGGACAGCTGGTGCAGGCTGCGGGACAAGGTCGCGATCCCCCTGATTTTCCACGTGGCGGCCGGGCACGACGGCCTCCAGGAAGTGACGGCCGGAGTGGCCGACACCTACCTCTTCAGCGGCGTGTCGGTCGGCGATACCCTCGTATCCGGCTTTGCCTGCGCCCGCGCAAACGCGCAGGTCCTGTTGCAGCTCACCGGCGGTACGCTTGCCAAGGCGTTCGCGCTGCATATCGCGGCTGTGTTGCCCACCGCGACAGGTCACTCCATCCATCTGGATGACCAGTACGAGGACGACGTCACGCGAGAGCGAATCCCCGTTACCGAGGGGTGCTCCCCGGTGCCGCAAGGGCCCGGCCTGGGCGTCGAGGTGGACGAGGAGAAGCTGGCGGAACTGGCGGCGGGAAGCTCAGAGGGTTCGGCGGAGTCGTCGAGAAACATCGGCATTCTACACCTGCCAGGCGGCCAGAAACTGTACACTTCGGCAACACCTGCCATAACCGCGATGACCGGGCGTGAAGAGGGTGCCGTTCGAGGCATCCGAATGGAGTTGTGGGAGGACGATGATTCAGAGGAATTCGGGCGGGTTTACGAGCGCCTCGACAGGGAGGGCGTCTTCGAGGCCGGCGACTGAGGCAAAAGAATCGTCGATTTCCGACAGCTGATCCCCTCCCCGCTCTCACCCGGACCTTCATGTCGGCCCAGGACGCGTGCATTCTCCTGTCACGCTGAACGTGGACATGGTTTGGTTCATATCTCCGGCCTCAGCTCCAGTGCGAGGGTGCGGAAATCTGCCACCCGATGAAGGGTCACCAGATTGGTGTCGTGCTGGTTCTTCCCCCCTTGCGAGGTACGCGCTACCACGAGCAGGTCGTCTCCATCTATTAATTGTGAAGCATAACTGAAGGATTCGAGCGGACTACGGCTCATCGCCACACAACCGGCGTCGAACCAGTTCAGGGCATCCAGACTGTACATGAGTATAAGGATGCGGCGCTCGTTTCCCGGGGCCCCGGCGAATCCGATCTTTTTAAGAGGCTCTCTATCCTGCCAGGTGTTGGTAGGTCGAGTCACCGTCGTCCAGAAGAGACCGCTGGCATCATCATAAACGATGTAGAATTTGCATTGAGCTCCCGGCATCGGGTAGAACTGCAGGAAGCGGTAACTCAACTGCTTGCCATCATCCTCCAGGCCACACACCGCGGCCAGCCCTGCAGTAGAGTGGGCATCGATAATTGTTCGCAGGATCACGCGGATCTCACCGCCAACATCGATGACGTTTCCTTCAAGCCAGCTGTCCTCAGCGATTTTGTCCTCGAAGCTGGGTTTGTAAGTGCCCCTGGTAAGGGCAGGAGGAACGCCGGGGAAGTCCAGGTGATTGGACATCCTCCAGGCGGAAGGGTCGAGCAGATCTCCCGACTGGTCGCCGGCTATTACCAGAGAATTCCACTCGCTGCGGTGGCCGGTCGGACAGGTCTCGAAAGCGCTGTAAACAAAACCGTCTTTCATCACAACGGGGGTCGGAGCGCTGTGGAAACGTCCCTCGTACAAAACCTTTTCCCGGGTGAAGGTCTCTCCCCCGTCACCCGAACGCGAGATGACGATCTCGCGCGATTTGGGTCTGCTTCCTATCACATAAAGGAAATCATCGTGAACGAAAAGCGACGGCCAGATGATGCTCAGACTTGCCTTTTCGCTCCAGCTTTCTCCACGGTCATCGCTCACAAGGATCTTGAACTGACCGGGGAGGCTTGTGGCGACCGGCGAGGGGCGGAACCACTCGAAGCCTGCGATCATCCGGCCGGAGGATAATCTCGTCAGCATCGGCGAGCCGGTGTAGAGGTTTTGCGGGTTCGAGGAACGAACAACGGTAGTAAAATCCTGGGCGAGGATGGTTGTCATTGTAATTCCTCCTTGTTTTTTGAGGCTAGACGATCTGGGCGGGGTTGGCGGTGGCAACCCAGGCCGGTAGCAGTGGAGAGAGGTCAACATGAGCCGCAATCCCGACAAACTGCCGGTGCACACCATCCGAGGCACCGAAACACAGTGTGGCCGCCAGTATGGTGAGCGCTGGGCGACGGAGATGCTCGGCTTCTACTACCAGGAAGTCTCCCCGTCGACGGAAAATCTGAGCTATGCCCGCCGTTGCTGGAAACATGTGGAGCGCTCGGCGCGGCGTTCGGCACTCTTCATGAAGGGCCTTGCCGGCGGGTCCGGGCTCACCCTCGATCAGGTCTGCCTCCTCGCCCTGCATGAGGAGATCCATCACACGCCCCACTGCACAGCCTTCGCCGCTGCCGGCAGCGCAACGCGAGGTCGAAAGACCCTCGTGGCGATGAACTGGGACTGGGGAGCTCAGCTGTATCCCTGGGCCGGCTTGCTGCGCCTGGCGCCCCAGGGCAGTCCGCGCGTCCTCACGTATCATTTTCCCGGCCTGTGGGCAGGAGCCGGCATCAACGAACACGGCATGTCCCTCATGTGGACGAGCTCGGGGCTCATGCCGCGACTCCAACCCGAAGTTGGAGTGCCCACCTATGTCGTCATCGCTGAGATCCTGCGCCGCAAAACCGTGAACGCCGCCCTGCGCTGGCTCGACTCTGTCGGACACGCCGGCTGTTTCATCTTCTTCCTCGGTGACACCGACGGGACGATCGCCGTGGTTGAGGGGCTGCCCGGTTACACTACCGTCGACCAGTCAGCTGATGCGCTGAGCCGCGCCAATCACTATATGTGTGAGGGGGCCATTCGAGCGTCCCGTCAGCGCCTCCAACGCGGCTCCGCTTCTAACACCGCATACCGCGGACCGCGGATGGCGAAACTCCTCGACGAACGGCGCCCCCTTGGAGTTCCGGCCGCCAAAAGCATACTCACCGACCGCGACGGTCCCGGTCCCTGGATCCATCAGTTGCCGTTTGGCAGACACCGTTCAACCCGCAACGGCATGACCCTCGACAGCCTCCTCGCCTCCTGTGAGGACCGCGCTCTCTACACCTGCCGCGGAGGTCGAGAGCCCGGTCCCTGGCAGCGCGTTCGGGTTTAGCAGCCACGGAAAACCGGCGACAGATCTTCGCCAGGAGCGGGTCACCCTCTCCGATCCGCGGCTGCCGGGAGTGGGGCGGGCGAGTGCGGGACTGCCGCAGCTCTCGTCCTGCCACAGCAACGCGCCCACCGTCTGGCCTGGGCAACACTCCCGGCCCGAGTGTTCGCCATTGATGACCAAATGTCATGAATGCGGCGGCTCCATGCGGACCGTCGCGGCACTGCCCGACCATACATCCATCCGGGCCTGTCCGGGAGGGGTCGGTCTTTCCGCTCGTCCACCGCAAACCGCCCCGCCTCGCCACTCACCGCAGTGCCAGCTCGAATTCGCCGCTTGAAGAGGGTCTGGAGATCCGGCCCGACGGCTGGCGAGAGAAATTCAAGGACGAGCGACGGATGGCCTTCGTCACCGACCCCGGCAACTACGGGATCGAGCTGGTTGAGAAGAGGAAGCAGCGGGTGCGAGTCAGAAAGGGCCGGCGCTGGCAGGTTCGTTCACGTAGCGCTGCGTACCCAGCTCGAGGATCATCTCTGTCCCGGCCGGCAGCGCCACCTGCAGGTGCTTGCCGTTCACCGAAACCCGGCGCCTCTCCGCCGTGGTGGGGTCGGGCGCATAGCGGTTGGGGGGGCCCGGATAGGGGCTCGTCAACGCGTCGTACTCCGCGTCCGTGAACCGGTGCTCTCCGTAGCCACCGGCCTGCACGATCAGCTCACGGTCCTCTTGCGGGTTGAGATTGACGAGGCGGACTACGGTGCGGTCGGCCTCCAACTTCTCGACCAGGGCGGCGACATCCCCGGGAAGTCCCGGGCGTCTGGCCCCACGGTCGAAGTAGCGCAACCGGCAGTGGAGGAGGCCGCCGTTGTAGATCGGCTGCGGGGCGCCGAGGGTCAGCTGGATGAGGGCCTCGGACGAAACCGGGTTCGTGTCCTGCCAGCGGTGGACGTCCTGAAGGGTGCCGACTTCGGTCTCGGCCCGAACCAGGGCGAGGCGCCAGGCCACCTGCTGGTAGCTGGCCTGCAGGATGCATTCGGGATAGTCCGGGTTGGCGCCGGCCAGGAATCGCAGCCAGGGTTGTTCGTGAATTGAGTCCTCCTTGCTGCGGAAGGAGACGACGGAATTCCAGTCGTAGGCCTCGGCTTTACGCACGCGCTCGATGCGCTGCCAATCCTCGTCAGCCATCGACAGGTTCCAAAGCGCTGCGAGGAAGACGGGTGAAGGGGGCTGCCAGTCGAACCAGCCGGCGTCGCCGTAACGGTACGGCACCAGCAAGGTCTCCGTGCGCTCGCCCATGGCCGTGAACTGGCCGACCCAGTGGTGCCTCAGACTCATGTGCTCGCGCCGGACATCGCGAATCTCCCCAAGCTCGAGTATCCGGTCCATCTGACGCCGCGGAAATTCCAGGTAGCGGTTGTCCCGCGTCAGCAGATAGGCGTTGGCGGCTGCGACGGTCACCGTCATCTGCAGGTTGTACCAGCCGTGATAGAGCGTCCAGCCGTAGAATCCGCCATGCCACTTGCCGTCGATGTATTCTCCCACCTCCCCGGAGTTACCGACGTTGTCGGGGATCAACCCGTCGTTGGCCCGCGCCCTCTCGATCCATGCGTCGGTGTACTCGACAACCCAGTCGCGATACTTCTCCTCGCCGGTGAGCAGGAAGGCGTTCGTGACCAGACTCGAGATCGCGAGGTTGGCGGGCACGTCCCCTCTGTACCAGCGTCCGTGAACGGCTTCGCCCACACGCCTCGCGTTTTCGTCGTCCTGCGTGTCCTTCCAGCTCTGGATGTCGGGTAGTTCGTACGTGGGCAGACCGTAGTTCTCGCGCGCGCGAAACGGGCGCGGCTGCGCGTCAGTCGGTGTCCGGCGAGCGCCACCCGAGCCGTTGAACGGCGACAGGATGATCCGGTGCTCGCGATCGTAGTTGATCGCTTCGGGATCCTCGTTCAGGTAGAATCCGGCGAAGCGCCGCGCCCGTATGGCGAGGCTGGCGTTGGCCGGATCGGCCATGCACAGGTGGTAGAAGAAGATGTCGCTCTCCGACTGGTGGAACTGGTCTTCGCACCGGGCGTACTCCTTGTGCACGGTACCGGACCGGGTGAGCTGTCGCGTGATCCCTTCCCAGCCGCGATGCGCCATTTCCAGCAGATGGCCGCCACCCCCCATCAGGTAGACGAGGGGCCAGCTGAAGAACGCCTCGTAGAAATCGTCGGGGCTGCTGCCGCCGAAACCATAATCGTCGGGGCTGACGCCGCCGATACTGTCGTCCCAGTACAGCTCGCCGTCGTCGCGCACGTACCGGTCCCAGAAGGGAAGCGCCGATCTTTCCATGGTCTGCAGCAGGAGACGCTGCTGGACAGCCCATGAGGGTGGGGTGGTGACGGGTACGCTGGCCGTAATCCTCTCCATGTTCTCCTCGCGGTGATGTCATTTACCAGTAGCGTGTGAACGGCGGCCGGAACAGCAACCGACCTTCGGCCGTTTGAGTCAAGGAGCAAGGGCGGGTGGCGTCGGACATGCAGGTGGGAGCAGATTCGAGAGACTTGCGCAGCTCATCCCTGCTGACCCCGATCTCACCGGGGCGCCAGCGCACCTTGCACACGTCGAGCCAACCTGTGATCGTTTCGGTGTCGTCTTCGCAGTGCCATGCGACGACGAGCGCCGAGGGCATGTGTGGCGGCTTTTCGGGTTCAGTAGGCCACGGCGATGGTGCGCAGGAGCTCCCGGCTGGTCAGCGCGTTATCACCGATGTCGCCATCGACGCCGAGCCTCACGGCATACACCCCGGGCGGCACGAGCGCTCCCTGCCGGTCACGTCCATCCCAGGTGATCTCGAGAGGCCCCGCGCTCACCTCGCGCACCTCGACGCGGCGAGCCACGAGCCGCCCGCTCAGATCGAAGATCTCCGCTTTGACCGCCGTGTTGGGCGCAGCCAGCAGGACGGTGAAGGCCAGGGTCGATTCTTCATTCACGCCGTCCCCATTCGGCGTCAGGACCGGCGGATCGATCGTCAAGTCCACGAACAGATCGTTACTCTGCGTCGCAGCCAGTACCATGAGAGAGGAGCGGGGAACCTTCTCGTCTACCCGCTGCCAGGCCCCCTGTCCGCTTTCGCTGCGGCGCAGGCTGGCATGCAGGCGCCCGCCGGCCGAGAACAGAGTGCCGGTGAACTCCAGTCTGATCTTCTCCACGTCGTCGGAGCGCTCGATGGCGGGGAAGCTGAGATGGAGGCTGTCCCCTTCAGCCAGCGTCTCGACCCCGGACAGGGCCAGCCCGCTCATATCGGCCCCCTCGGCCAGCTCCGACTCCTTGCCGGCGTAGAGCGTCCCGTAGGTGAGCTGCATCCCCGCCGGCGGCTTCACGAGAAGCTCGTCGAATCCGGCTGTCAGGGTGTCGACCGCTACCCCGAGAATGTAGGGTCGGGCCTCTCCCAGGAGCTCGACCAATCCCGGTTTCAGCTCGCCGACCAGCCGCCGCGCGACGGGGCTGTCGAAGCTGAGCCGGATGCTCTTGAGCGTAGCTCGAGCATGGGGATCGTCTGACCGCAGGGTCGCCCTGACGAGGAGGTACTCCCGCGGCGAAGGCGAGGTGATGGCGCTTCCCTCCGGGTCGGTGTACGGCTCGCTCCACGGCTCCCAGTCACCGGCGGCGACCAGCTCGGGCACGATCGGCCCTTTTCCGAGCCGGAGCTTGTCGTACGCCTTCCTGGCCTCCTCCTCGGTCTCCCTGACGAGCTCGAGGGTGTCTTCGCCGACGATGCGGAAGTAGTGGAACGCCGTATCGAGCCTGGCGCCCGTCCGCGTCTGCAGGGCCACCTCGGTGCCAGGGGGTGTGTCGGCATCCCACTCGATGGCAAAGAGGTTGCGGCTCCCTCTCAACGGGATGAGGCTGGAAGTAAGTGTCACCTCGGGTTGGTAGCCCTCCCCGAAGACCTGGATCTCCGCCAGGTTGACGGTGAGAGCCGCCGTGCCCTCCGGGTGCATGAGCCATTCCAGTCTCACGTAACGGGCCTTGATCGGCTCGAAGTCGGCCTCGTCGAGGACGATGATGCGCGATCGCGTGAAAGGCGTCTCGTCGAAGAGCTTCCTGTCCCATTTCAGACTGCCGTCCACTTCGCGGGTGCCGTCGGAGAAGTCGAGCCCCCACTCCGGCAGGGTGCGGGCGTGCGGCGTTCCCCGGAACTGAATCATGTGGCGGTAGCCGTCGACCCAGAACAGAGAGCCCAGATCGACACGCATGTTGTACCAATCAGAGGTCTGGCCGATATAGAGGGAGAGGTTCTGATGACTCGACAGATCGCCGTCGGTGAGCGTGGCCGGCGGTTTGAGCACATTGGGAAGCGTCCACGTCAGGCACGGCGGCTCCTGGCATCTTCTCGCGAAGCCCTCGAAGATGTCGTCCCCCTTGGACCAGACCTCCAGCTCCGCCAGCCTGGGACGTTCGCGGAGCCAGTATCGAACCGGGCCCTGCCGGTGAGACGGCAACTCCTCCCACACGTCCTTCGAGACCGCCCGCTCTCCACTCGGCAGGAGCTTCTTTACATACTCTACCATCCCCGTATCCCGGGGCGCATTCACCCGCACCGAATCGTAGATCGCCTCGCTCACCTGGCGGCCCCGCCTGAAGGCGCTTCCGTGAACGACGACCTGCACGTGGCGAACCAGGCGTTTGCGCACTTCCGGATCCTGTGTCACCTCGGCAAACGAGGGGTGCCAGCCCTGTTGCTCTGCAAAGGTCTCGAAGGCCCACCATCTCTCCACCGTCTCGACGCGTCTGAACTGGGACATATCGATCTCGAACTGGCGCTGGCTCTTGTTCGGCTCGAGGGTCGTGTGCACGCGCGCGAACTCCAGGCTCTCGGCGCCTTGCGCTGCTGTGGGCGTCTGTCCGTCCGACGTCAAAACATCGAACAGAAGGAAGGGGTCACCCAGATCCTCGTCCACGAACTTGAGCACGATCTTCTCGGCCATGACGATCTTGCCCAGATCGACGGTAAACCACGCCTGAGATGCCGGATCGATGGTCTCGTCATCGGGAAAGGAGGGTTCCCAGTAGGTGCTCGGGTCGCCGTCGAAGAGATTCGCCGTTGCGCGGTGATTCGACCCCGCATCGATGGCGTCGAGGAGCTCGAACTCCTCCGGCGCCTTCCTGGAGAGGTACTCGGGCGGATTCCTGCGAAGGTTCTGCACAATATCGTGCTCTGTGGCGACGCTCGTCCCCTTGCTCCAGAAATGAGGCCCCACTGCGCCTGCCGGGAGCACGTCCACCGTGCCCTCGGGGAAGCGCCATTGCTGCCAGTGCTCCTCATCGGAGATGACGACCTGATTGGCGCGGATGTGGTGTCCGTCCTGACCCCGTACGCCGGCTGTTAACGCCAGGAGAAGGGAGCCACTCAGGGCGAATCGTCTCACCATCATTGTCTCCTAGTAGACCACCGGCACCGTGGCGAGGGCCGCATCCGAACCACGATCGGTTTCCACCTCGAGGCGGAGCAGATACAGACCGGGCGGCACCAGCGCGCTACCCCCGTCGGTGCCGTCCCAGGCGGCCGGAAAGCGACCACTGCCGGCGGCGGGAAGGAGAACGCTGGCGATCCGCGAGCCCGACAAGTCGAACACTCCCAGCGCGGCCGGCACTTGCCCGGCCACGTTGACCAGATCGTACTCGACTTGAAGCACGTCGTTGATGCCATCCCCGTTGGGCGTGAACGGAGAGACCCGGAACGCACGGATCACAGCTTTCCCGATCTGCCCCGGATGTACCGTCAGGGAGTTGCTGTCCGCGAGCGGATCGGCGTCTCCGGCCGTAACCCGCTGATGCACCTCGTGCGGCCGATCGCTGGCGAAGACGCGGGCGGAAAAGACGGTACCCACCTTGAACACCTCGGACTGGAATACCACCTCGATCAGATCGCCACTCTGAACCGTACCGATGCGCGGAATCTGCACCGCAAACCGTTCGCCGTCGTGGGAATCGACGCCGAACTCGCCGGCGCGCAACGTATCGAGCCCGATACGAACCTCATCGACGCTCGCCGGCGCCACCGGCGTCTCGATCTCGATGGTATCGAACCCCAGATCCCCCTCGCCGATGTCCGGCCGCAGCTTGAAGGTGAATCGGGTCAGTTCGGCGAGCGGCACCTGCTGCGGCTCGATCTCGGCCACCACCTGTGAGGCCGCCGGCGGCGTCGACACGGCGAACTGCAGAAAGTCGAGCCGCGCCCCTGCCTGCGCCTTCGAAGAGCTGAAGTCGGCCTGCAACTGCACGAACGCATGCGGTCTGTCACCCACCAGATCGGCGCGGCCATCCTCGAAGTCGAGCGGCGGCGTCCAGAACTCCCAGTTCTGCTGATCGGGACTGGTGCCGGCCTTCTCCCCTGCTTCGAGCCTTCCGTAGGCCCTGCGCGTCAGCGGTCGCCCGGCGGCGTCCAGCGCAGTGCGCTCGTCTCCTCGAAAGGTGTTGCGCCAGTATATGTTGGGGTCGTCATCGTCGCCGCTGCGCATGGACAGGTCCAGCCGTGCGCCCTCCGGGATCTCGCCGCCCCAGGTCAGCTCACCCAGGCTCGACAGGTGGTCCGGCGCGCAGCCCAGCAGGTCGGCGCCGTCGCAGCCCAGGGGGATGAGCTGGGTAGTGTAGTTCGCCTGCGAGGCGAACCCGTCTGCGTAGATCTCCAACTCGGCGATCTCCCACGGCAGGTTGTTCACGGCCTGCAAGAGGATTCCGGCGACCGGTTCGTCCGGTAGCTTCAGGTCGAGAAGGGGCGTCGTGTTCTCCCTGATGTCGTAGCGCACGTCGAAATAGAGGCGAGCTCCGCCGCGCCATTCCACGTGCCCGTCGTGCGCGCCGGGCGTGCCGAACCCACCATCGTTCGTGCCCAGGCGGAGGGCGGGGATGAAGCGCTCGTTGAAAAAAGTCTGCGACGGCTGCATGACGATCCGGTTGATCGGCAGGGGAGACGGCGTCTCTTCCCCGAATTGGATCCAGATCGCCCTGCACCTGTCCGAACGCTCCGGGCTCGTAACGGGGATCCCGCTCCCATCGGCCTGCACGGCATCCCAGTTCCCGCAAAACAGCTGGAACCAGATCCCGAGTCCCGTGTAGGCCGTCTCGTAGTCGCCGTCGAACATGAGATCGAGTTCCGGAGCTTCAGACCAGTGGCCGATGTGGTCCATGACCCTGATGGATCCTCCCCGCTCCCGGATGAGGGGAGTGAGGTTGACACTCGGGTCGAGCTGTTCGGGCTGCAGGAAGTCCGGCGTCGGCGCCACGAGGTGAGCCCTGCCGAATTTCCCGGCATCGACGACATCGTCCCATTCCAGGAAATGGCAGGTCACGTTCACATCGCCGCACTGCTCGGGGGCATCGAGATTCGCGCCGCCTATGCGGTAGATGTCGAGGGCGGAGGACGGTCGAGGTACACCGAGGGACAGCACGCCGAAGGCGCACAGCAGACAGGCGGGGTTGGGAATTCTCATCATCGCGGGAGCCCCCCTGTAAGGGGCTTCACTTAATATACCAACATGTACACACCATCCCATTCCCCCCATTCCCCAAAAAAAGTCACTCGGTCCCGGCGTAAAGGGTGATGAAGCTCACCGTCTCCGTGAAGCCTTCGCTGTCTCGCTCGAACCGGCCCGGCTCAATCCGCTCGATCAACTCGTTCGAGGTGCGGCCGACCCGGAAGCCGAGCTGCGTGGTGAGGTGAAATCCCTGGTACTGGGATCGGTTCGACAACTGGATGGCAAAGGTGGCGGAGCGGAAATCCCGGGTCTCGCCGACCTCGACCGCTTCCCCCAGCCCGGCCCGCCTGATGACGTCCTCTTCGTCGAGGACGAGATCGTGAAACTGCGCCAGCTCGAGCCCGGCCGTGAAGTGTGACCGCCGCAGCACGGGAAACTGGAACACGAGCGCCGCCAGCCCCATCCAGTGCTCGCGGGGCTCGTCTGCCCGGGCAAACGCGTCCTGGAGCAGAAGCTCACTCTTGAGTCTGGGCGTCACGCTGAGTCTGCCCAGCGGCAGACCGTACTCAGCCTTGTTGATAATACCGAAAAGGACGGATGCGTCCTCCAGCGGCCGCCCGTCGATGTCGCGCGGGTCGTCGGCCGCCTGGTTGTAGATCCGGTACTTGAGCTTGTTGTTGATCTCGAGACGCGGAACTGCGGTGTAGTCGAGCCCCAGCCAGGCGGTGTTCACCCACGTCTCCGGTGCGGGAAGGATGTCCTCGACGAGAGGCTGGATCGGGGCGTTTCGAAAAGGTGACGGCGCCCGCCGATCCTCTGGGATCGTGTCCTCGACGCGTTTGAGCATGTCGAAGACCCGCAGCCGCCCCCACGAAGGGAAGTCCCTGTTGTAGGTGAACATGGCGTAAGTGGTCCGGTTGCGGCGGTCGTCGGAGAACATCTCCTCATCGAGGTGCCCCACGAAAATGCGCGCATCCGGCGTGAGGTGTGATCCCCCGAAGACATTGTACCCCTTGCGGTCGGCCTTGTAGGGGTAGTCGGGCAGATTGTCGTCTTCGAAGCGGTCGATGTAGCCGTTGTTGTTCAGGTCGATGCCGAACAGGAATTCCGGGCGGTCTACGTGATGTCTGAGGAAGGGCTCCTCGTAGTCCGGAATCGTGTTGGGC
>JAPOZF010000453.1:7672-12199 GCA_026706165.1 Gemmatimonadota bacterium | reverse complement strand
GTTGACGTCGTCGGAGAAATTGGTGACGAACAGATCGAGGTCCCCGTCGTTGTCCCAGTCCCCGAAGTCCACCCCCATGCCCGCCTGGGACCGGCCCTCCTCGCTGTACGCCGCTCCCGCCAGGGCCGCTGCCTCGCGAAGGACCCAGCCGCCGTCGTTGCGCCACAGCAGGTTGGGCTCCGAATCGTTGGCGACGTATACGTCCTGGTCGCCGTCGTCGTCATAGTCGGCGAAGGCGACACCGAGGGCCGGCAATCGATGGCGGTCGATGCCGGCGGCAGCACTGATGTCCTCGAACCGGCCGTCCCCGAGGTTTCGGTAGAGAAGGTCGGGCTGCCCCGGTATCCCCATGGGACCGCAGAACCCCTCCAGCCCCTTGAAACCGGTGCAGGGCCTGCCCTCGTTGGGCGGGTCTTCCAGATCGAACTCGAGGTAGTTGGCCACGTACAGATCGAGGAAACCGTCGGCATCGAGGTCGCCGAATGCGGCGCTGGTGCCCCAGGACTCGTCCGCGACCCCGGCAGCGGCGGCCTGCTCTTCGAAGCCCCCGTCGCCGCGGTTGCGATAGAGCCGGTTCGCGCCCCAGTAGGTTACGTACAGATCGACGTCCCCGTCGTTGTCGTAGTCGGCGACGGCGCAGCCCATGCCCCAGCCCCGTCCACCTGTTCCGGATTCAGCGGTTACATCGGCGAAACGACGACCGCCCGGGCCCCCCGGTTCGTTTCGGTACAGCCGGCTGCCGCTCTCCGGCGGCGCTTCCCCGCCTCGCACGCCGTTGACGAGGTACAGATCGAGGTAGCCGTCGGCGTCGTAGTCGAGGAAGGCGGCTCCCCCTCCCATGGTCTCGATGATGAAGCGCTGGTGCTCGTCGCCGGATACGTGCGTGAAATCGATGCCGGAGCCGGCGGTGACGTCGATGAAACGCACGCCGCCGCCGGGAGCGACGGACTCGGCGGCGAGACCGGCTGAATCCCCGTCGTCATCGGTGGCGCGAGGAGTGCTGCAGCCGGCGGCGAACGCAAGTCCCGCCCCGAGAATCCCGGCTCCCGGGATCAGCGGCCGCATGGGAATGATCCTTGACAATCGCTCCGGGACGGGTGTAACATCGCGGGCGAATTCACACCTCTATCGCGGAGTCGCACGATGATACGGACACGCGGCTGCTGCCGGCTGACGGCACCGTTGATCGGTCTACTCGTGGCCACTTCTCCCCTTGCCGCGGAGGTGCGAACGATTGTGATCGGCGAGGAGGGAGATCTCACCTGGCGGGGGCAGGGTACCGCCCCGGTGGAGGCCATCCTGCCAGCGCTCACACGGTCCCGGGACGATCCCAACGACCTGGTGCAGGGCAACATCCCCGGAAACCTGCTCGAGGTCGACAGCGAGCGCGTCCCCGGAAGCATGCACCTGCTGGAGGTGGTCCCCGGCGAGAACGTCGCCTCCACCGCACTCTCCCGGGGCGGCTATATCAACGCCCCCAACGTGTTCAGCGAAACCGAGGGCTTCGGCTTCGCCGGCGGGTTGGACCGCAACAAGCTGCAGAACTTCATCCTTCCAGAGCTGCTCGACCAGACCGACGAGGGGGGCGAGCTCGAGGCTTTCGAGCGCAAGAACATCCCCAACGGGGTCTTCGGGATCATCATCGTCCTCGACCTCGGAAGCCGCATCGGGTTGAACAAGATACGGTTCTATCCCCGCAACACGGTACAGCCCTCGCCTACGACCCCGTTCGAGGACGACTACCTGCGGGCGTTCGACCTGCTGGTCAACGACGGGCTGCAACTGACCGACGAGGGAAACCCGGTGTGGAGGGAACTGGTCTCCGAATCCGACAATCCCGGCCCGGTGGTCGAAATCGACATCGATCCCCCGCAGGTTCTGCGGCACATCCGTCTGCAGTCGAAGACGTCCATCAATTGGGAGATCGATGAACTCGAGATCTACGGCGAGGGGTTCTTCGCCACCGGACATTACCTGTCCGACATTTTCGACGCCGGGGAACCGGTCGCCTGGACCGATCTGCGCTGGACGGAGGAGATCGTCGGCAAACCCGGGGACTCCTCCCTGGAGATACGCACCCGCACAGGCACCGACGACTCCCCGTTCGTCTTTACCCGCAAGCTCAACGGCATATTGGATGCCGAAGAAATCCCGTTCGCCATCAACAGCACCACCGTGGAGATGGATCTCGAAGGATACGAGAACCTGCCCCCGACGGACGACGAGGGCCGGCAGTGGGAGCGGGGAAACATCCTCGACGACCTCGTCAACTGGAGCCCGTTCAGCTCTCCCTACCCGGAATCGGCGGCCAATGGCCCGGGAACTCCGGTGATCTCTCCCAGCCCGCGGCGGTTTTTCCAGTTCGAGGCAACCTTTCACAGCACCGATCTGAGCGCCACCCGGATCCTGAAAACCCTGAGCATCGATTTCGCCACTCCGCCCCTGGCCGAT
Organism: Gemmatimonadota bacterium; assembly: GCA_026706165.1. The sequence continues at coordinate 9,748 of JAPOZF010000453.1, read as the reverse complement.
TCCGTAAACGCCGAGATATTCCCCCGTGAAGTGGATGTCTCACGGACCATCGACTTCACCTATTCCGTCCTGGCGGTCATCAAGTCATCGGGCCTGACCGGATTCGACACCATCGAGATATCCACGCCCGCCCGAGTGGAAAGCATCGACGCCATCGAACTGCGCAGCGCCGACGACGAGTTGCTGGGCGGCCGGCAATTCACCGGCCTGGACGATACTTCCAGCGTCGACGGGTACCAGATCCTCGAGGTCGCCGACGATGGCTTTTCCCTGCGGTTCCCCCACGTCCGCGACAACCACACCCGGGTGGTGGTGCGTTTCAAGTCTCAGGTTCTGACCTACAGCACCAATTTCGGGGGCGCGGTTCGACTTTCCACCGGGGAGGATGCCTTCCAGGCCCTCACCCCCGGAAACACCGCGTTTCTCGGGGAAGGGGACGACGACGACGAATCCGGCACCGCGGTGGTGAGCCCCGAGGTCCTCACGAACTCCCGTCTCCTCGACGAAGTCGTGATGCAGCCGAACCCGTTTTCTCCCAACGGGGACGGCGTCAACGACCGCCTGGAAGTCCTCTACAATCTGCTGGCCGTAACCGCTCCGACGCCGGTTTCGATAAAGGTCCACGATCTCAGCGGACGCACCGTCGCCGTCATCCGCGACGCCGAGCAGGTCAGCGGGAACTACAGTGACATTTCCTGGGATGGACGCGGCCTGTCCGGTTCCCTGCTGCCGCCGGGGCTGTACCTGGTGAGGATCGAAGTGTCGGGGGATGCCGAAGAGGGCCGGTTGTCCCGGGTGGTTTCCCTGACGTACTGAAAGCGGGGGGCGCCCAAAGTCCCGGCTTACAGCCCCCGCTTGCCCGTCGCCCCACTGAAAACAGAAAGCCCCCGGGGTCAGGTGCGACACCCGGGGGCTCGAAACCATTTCTGCCTCAGGAGACGTTCCCGCCGTGCGGGAGATGGGTCTCTACTACTTGGAAAGCCCCTCCTTGATCAGGCCCCAGCTCGTTGCTTCGACGGCGGTTGACATCTGGTCGACACTGTCGTCGATCTCGTCCATGACCAGGTCGACCTCCGGGTTGTTCGAAGGACCGGGGGAAATCGCCCAGAAACCGTTGTAGGTCGCCGGGTGGGGAGCATCGAGGTCGGCGTGAGTGACGTTCATGTGGATTTCGTCACCCTCCTCGATATCCATCCATACGGTTTCTCCCTCGGTCTCGCCGAGAGCAACCACGGGGTTGAGTTTCATCTCGAGGAAATAGGTCGTTTCCCCGTCCAGCATCTCGCCCTCCCAGCTCCAGCCGAACTCCAGGTGGCCGTTGCCGTCCAGCAGGAAATCCGGACCCGGAAGAATGACCTCGTACACATCCTGAACCGCGGGAACCGCGTGAACATAGATGATGTAGTTGACCGGCTCCCCTTCGAGGTTGTGCTGGTCTTCGGGAAGCGCGGTGGGGTTGATGCGGACCTCCCAGTCATCGTCCGTCCACAGCGAATTTGGCGATTCGCGGTCGGCGTTGTGGTAGTTGTCGTACTGCGAGGTCGAGACGTAGAGGAACTCGTCGTTGGGGTTGAAACCGAAGGTGTGCGTGTTGAAGACATCGCTCGGATCGAATTCGCCGCGGCCGACGTCGCGAATCCCCTTGTTCGGCGAAAACAGCTTGTCCTGGGTGATCCGGTAGAAATCGGGGACGAAAGCCCAGTCGGACAGGTCCCCGTCGATCACCGGCACCGCTCCGTCTTCGAACTGAAAGGCGAAATACTTCTCCCCTTCCGGTTTGTGCGCTCCTGCCATGCCGACCAGTCCAACGACAACCAGGCCCGCTATGGCTGCGATAGTGAATTTTTGCACTCTGCGATCCTCCTTGGATACGGTGAGAGTACCAGCGAAAGAATGTCGCGTCCGCGACTCCCCGCGACTGAAGGTTAATAAAGAGTGACAACAGCACTGGGAAGTCAAGGGAATTTCCCCCGGACCCGCTGCCGCCCAATTCGTCCAAGTCGGTGGGATTCAGACAGTTCGGTGCTTATGGCGATGTTGGTTTTCCCCATAGCTCACCGGCCAGCTCCCGCGCTT
>JAPOZF010000453.1:0-7662 GCA_026706165.1 Gemmatimonadota bacterium | reverse complement strand
CGACGGCACGGTCGCCTACCTCTTCGACGTAGCTCTCGTGGCTAGTGGTTTCGTCTCCCAACCACTCCCCGGCGAGTTCGCGCGCTTTCTCCTCCGCCCTCCTCCGGATCTCCATCTCTCTTTGCAACCGTCTGAAGAGGTCGAACTGCCGGGAGGCCTCGCCGGGATTCCCCGCCCGCTCATGCAGGTTGGCGATAAGCCGGTGAAGCTCGTGTTCGTTCGGGTTCAGCTCGCGCAAACGCACGAACTGGGCGATCGCCTCATCGTAGCGTCTCTGCTTCAACAGCAGCATCGCCAGGGCCCGGTGGGCCGGCTCCAGCTCGGGCTGCAGGGAAACCGCGGTGCGCAGGTGCTCCTCTGCCTGGCGGGTGGTTTCATTCCGCTCCAGGTAGATCGACCCTTCGCGCGACTCCTCCCTGAACAGGAGCAACTCCCCCAGTCGAGCGTGGAACTCGGCCCTTCCTGGGTACCCTTCCAGGAGCAGCCTGTACTGCTCGATCGCTCGATCGAACCGCTGCCCTGCTTCGTACGAATGGGCAAGGCGGTACCTGAGGACAATCGAATCGGGGCTGGCCTGAACGGCGGCGAGGTAGGCGGCGGCGGCTCCGTCGAAATCGCCCCCCATGTAACGGGCGCGGCCCAGGGCGCCGAGGAGGAAAATGGATGAATCACCAGCGGCTCGGGCTCTTTCGAAAACGCCGACGGCCTCGTCGAACCGGTCCGCGGCGGCAAGGGTCTTCCCCAATCCGTAAAGCACCTCCGGGGAGCCTGGAAATTTCCGCAGACTGGCCTCGAACAGCAACAGGGCGCGGTCGATCTGTCCGTCCCGCGCGGCGAGCCGGGCGCCGGCCAGAAGGGCTCCCCCATGGCTCGGCTCCTTCGCGAGGACCTGGTCGAAAGCCTCCCTGGCATGGGAATACATCTGTTTTTCCGCATAGGCCACTCCGGTCCAGTAGTCGTGCTGCCGCTTTCCGTCCAGATGCGAAGGAGCCGCCAGGCCGGCGTTGGCGGCCAGAAGAAGGACGAGGAACAGGAGCGCCCGCCAGCGACGGCCGGGGGCGGGGAACCCCCGCAGCAGTGCGCAGGCGGCAAACGGAAACAGGAGCAGGACCAGGGGCAGACGATGCCGGCCATCGGGGGCGAGGGCGGCCAGCGCCAGCAGGTGCAGTCCCAGGAGCACGACAATGCAGGACATCTCCCTGGCGCGGTGTTGCGAGCGCACACAGCCGAGAAGACCGATCGCGCCGAGCGGCACGACCACCCCCATCGGGAAAGCCAGTCCCCGGTGCCAGAGAAACACCGACCCGACACCGGTCCCGTCCCGGTAAGGATCGAGATCCGGAAGCAGTTCCACCCCTTGCAGCAGGCAGTAGATGTTGGTGAGAAACTGCCCCGGAGAGTCCGGAATTTGCGGTGCCTGCCAGGCAAGGGTTTCTATCGGCACGAGGAGAGCAAGCGCCGCTGCGGCTGCCGGGCGCACCCGGGTCCGGCCCGGCCGGACCATCACGTAAGCGAGCAGCAGAACCAGGAAAGCGACCCAGGCGACGGGCGTCAGCTCGGCCCCGAAATGGACGAGCGGCCCGTGGAAAGCGGCGCCGAGGCCGGCGGCCAGGGCGACCGGCGGGGTGAACAGGGCCGATGCGATGCCGTAGACCAGCAGGCAGGCGGCGACGCCGGCGGCGTGGTTGGCAATCAGAACCGGGGTATGGTCGCCGCCGGTTGCAGCGAGGGAGAAGGCGTAGAAACGGGCGTAGGGAGAAACTCCGATCAACGGCCCCGCCGGCGCCCGAGCGGTGGCAGATTCGCCGACATCGGGGGATGTTCCTGCGGCGGCGGCGTACGAACGCGCCGCCCCGACCGGGTAGTCGAACAGCGGGTCCGAGCTCGCCTGGTGCAGGTGGACGACGCGCACCGCCGCTGCCAGCGCCAGAACCAGGAGCATGCCGTGGAGGGGGGATTCCACCACCCGCGGCAGCAACTTCCCGAAAATCCCCGGCCGCCTGGAAACAGCCTCCTGCGAGCCGACGGTGACTTCAGGCAAGCAGCACCCGCTACTCCAGGCCGGCGTACACGGTGATGAAGCTCTTGGCCAGCGTCGTGGGGTCGCGCCCCTTGCGGTCGAGGTAGTCGATCTTGATGCCTGCCTGGGTAGTGAGCTTGTAACCCAGGTAGTCGGAGATGTTGGTCAGCTGCAGGGCGGTGGCGGTGCCGTTCATATCGGCGTCACCCTCGAAATCGTTGAGGAAGGTGAACTCGATCCCCCCCTGCACGAAGGTATGCGTCAGCAGTGAAAGTCCGGCGATGAGCCCGCCGACCTGCGCCAGCTCCACCCTTTTCTCCCGGTTGGATGTCGCAAGACCCAGGGTCTGCCGCCGGTATTCGCTCTTCCACCTCGGCTCGAACCAGAGGACGCCGAGGTCGAACCGGTAGCTGGCCTTGTTGATCAGGCCGAAGAAGTAATCCTTCGCCCTCAGCCCCAGGAGGTCGAGCTCCACCTCGTCCTTGCGCTGGTTGTAGTAATCCCACTTCAGGTAGTTGCTCGTCGACAACCCGGCGATCCGATAGTCGTGACCGGCCCAGAAACTGTTGGTCCAGGTGTCTGGCGCCACCAGCGGATCGACGATGGAGGTCCCTTCCCCCGTTTTCAGGTTGGCGTTCGGCAGCCACTGCAGGAGGTCGTTGGGTATGTCGTCCCTCACCGACTTGAGCATGTCGAAAACCCTGAAACGCCCCCAGACGGGAATATCGCGGTCCAGGGTGAACATCAGGTAATCGACGTGGTTTTTCTGGTCGGAGGAGATCAGGTCTTCGCGCAGGATCCCTGCAGTCAAGCGGGTGTCGGGCGTAAGGTGCGTCCCGGCGTAAAGGTTGAACCCTTCGTGATCCTTGCGGTAGGGATAATCCGGATCCTCGTCGTTTTCAAAACGGTCGACCCACAGGTTGTTGTTGAGATCGATGCCGAAGAGGAACTCGGGACGGTCGACGTTGTGCCGCAGGAACGACTCCTCGTAGTCCGGGACCGAGTTGGTTATCACCGCGTTGTCGTTCTGGTTGAAGTCGGAAATGAAGTCGTTGTTTTCGTCCCATCCAGGAAACACCTCGCGGTCCCCCGCCAGAGAGTCCCTGCGTCTCGTATCGGGGAAGCGATCCTGGTCGTCGTTGTCCTCGACCAGCTCCACCGCGTACAACCGGGTGTCGTCGTAACCGATGAAGCCATCCGTGGAGGTGGCGAACGTTCGGGTGTTGTAGCGCGGGTTCATGCTGTAAACCTCCCCGAACAGGAACCAGGGATAGTTGCTCCGCGAGGCGTTGATCATCCACGCCGGCGCCGCGCGCGCCCCTTTGAAGCCCGAGGAGGTAGAGTGGCTTTCGCTGGCGATATTGGGATACTTCGTGAAGGAGTAGCTCAGGTCGTACTCGGCGTAGACGTCGAAACCCGCCACGTCCGACAGCTCCAGAGTCCCCCCGAGAATCTGCGTCGCCGTCGGCAGGCCGTATTCGAAGCTTACCACGCGCAGGTTGGTGTTGTCCTGCACGTTGCCCTCGGCCTGGGTTACGGGCAGCAGAACCGCGTCCCCGGACTGGCTTACCTGCTGGCTTGAGGTGACCCAGACCTCGTAGTCGTTCCCCAGAACAAGGCGGAATTCGACCTTTTCGATCTCCTCCTTCGGGGCGCTCGAACGATTGACGAAGTCGGGGTTGTTGAAGTCGTAGCGAAGGCGGATCTCCTCGGCGCCGTCGGCGGCGAGGTATCCCTCTTCGATGAACCCGCCCTCCACAATCGGTTCGAAGCGGATCCTCTGGCCTTCGTCCCGGAGCTTCCTGCCCTCCGCATCCCGCCCGGAATAGGTGATGATGATGTCCGAGCCTGCGGGAAAGTAGGCCGCCCCTCCCTTGCCGTCCTCTGGAGAGTCGTCGCGCAGCACGATCTCGATGAAGCTGACGGTTTTGTTCTGATCGATGGTCAGCTCCCCGGAGAAGGGGTCGCCGCTGAAACCGTCGCGCAGGGTGTTGGACTGGTGCGAGTTCACGTAGGTGAGACCGACGGTGGCGAAATCGCCGACCTGGCCTTCCACCCGGCCGCCGAACAGGGAGGTGGCGTTCGTTGCCAGCCGTTCCAGGTCGAGCGTCGAGCTGCCTCCCGGGGAGCTGATGCGTGAATAGACGACCGTTCCCATGTACTTGTCGGAAGCCCAGTCGAACTGGACCCCGTCCCACTTGGGTTTGGAGAAGGTCATCGGGGTCAGCGTCGTCCGCAGCTGGTTGCTGATCGTCAGCGCGTACTGGTACTGCCCCTTGGCGTCCGCGGAAATCACCGCCCCGCTGAACCACCCGTCGAAACGGTTGGCCTTGAGCACGGAGCTGCCGAACTGCTGGGGCTGGCTCTGCGAATTGTTGAAGATGAGCCAGCCGTGAGTAACGAAGTTCCCGTAGAGGTCGTAGTAGTAATCCCCTTCCAGGGCGATATCGACATAACGGGCGAAGTGCCTGCGGGCGTAGTTCGAGTATTCCCACTGCCTCCAGGCGTACTCGGCATAGAGCTCCTGGGGCACGTACCACTTCTTCATCGCCGGGTCGAGCGCTCCGAACAGCACCCCGGGGCCGCGCGGATCGAAAGAGACTTCGCCTCCCCGCCGAACGTTGCCCAGCCGTGACCCGTACTCCTGGGCGGCTGCAGACGTGGTTGTCGCTGCCAGCGCCGCGGCGACGAGGATGGTTGCTGCTGGTCCTCCGATTTTTCTCACGACACCCTCCCAGATGTTGAGATCTCTCAATAGGCAACCGAAATGAGGCGGGCAACCGCGGCCTCTCCCCGATCCCTCGAATCGACGTCGAGCTCGATTCGGCAGATGTACATTCCCGGGGGCACGGACTTCCCGGCATTGTCCACCCCGGGCCATTGAATCGTGTGCGCTCCGCCGGATACCACCTGCTTCGCCTCCCAGACGCGCCGTCCGTCGAGAGAGTGAATGCTTACCCCGAGCTCTCTGCCGGCGGTTATCTTGAAGACCGAAAGGCCGATCCGGGCTGCGTCGTTGATGCCGTCGCCGTTGGGGGTGAACGGATTCGGGCTTATCTCCACCTCGGAAAGCGCCGCCAGACCGAGGGGCACACCGATCGACAAGGTGTTGCCGTCGAACGCCGGGGTCGCGTCGCCGGCCTCGATCGTCTGCCAGGGCGCCTCCGGATTTGCGCCGCCCCCGCTGTTGCGGGCGGCGAGCACCAGGGTCGTGCCGTTGCGGTACACCGGGGCGGCGAAAGTAACCCGCATGAGGTTGCCCTCGGCGACCACCGATCCCCGCTCGGCCCTTCCGAGACTGCTGTAGCCCGCCGCGGTCAGGGTATCGCCTCCCGCGGAAAACGGATACTGCGAGCCGTCTCCCTGCAGAACCCGGAAGTAGCGGACCGGGCCCTGCTCGGAGGGGTCGAGTTCCGTGTAGTCGAGGTGATCGACTTCAGCCAGCCCGCCATCGGCCTCCAGACGGAAGTACTGCACGGCGCCTTGCTCTCCTTCGCTCAACAGGCCATAGGCCGCGGCCGACAGCAGGACGCCGTTCTGATCGACCGGCACCTCGTCCCCTTCAGAGGTGATGCGGTGGTAAACCGGTTCGGCATCGTCCCGGCTCGTCTGCAGTTCGGGAAACCGCACCCAGATCGAATCGGCGCCGTTGCGCAGCACCTCAAGGCCGGCTCCCTCCTGGTCCGAAAAAACTCCATCGACCGGCCTGAAAGTCTGATCCGCCGTCCCGGAGGCAGGATTCGCGCCGACCGCGAGTTCGAGCAGCTCGATGCCGCCGCTTCCCAGCTCGAGCAGGATCTCGTCGAACCCCAGGCTTCGCGACGGGGCGGGATCCTCGATGAAGTTGGGCCGTATGTACACCTCGAAGGTGTCGATCACCCCGGGATCGGGAACCTCGCTGGGCCAGACTTCCGCGAGGATGCGTTCCCCGACAGGAGCTACCAGCTCTATCTCCAGGGAGCGGACGCGCGCGGCCGCCTCGCGCTCGTCGGTGGTGAGCACGACCTGGGCCTGCAAGTATTTTCGCAGACCGGGAGAGGTGACGCGGTCCCCGGATCCCTGGTAGACGTTGCTCCAGGGACTCCAGCCGGAAGTCGGCACGAAAATGGTATCCGGGGGAGGCGGCCGGCGCAGACTGTTCCAGGCCGTCAGGCTGATCTCCTTGCCGGCGTCGTCGAAGTAGCGGACCACCTTGCCGAGCAGATCGCCGCTGCGGGTCCGCACCTGGATGCCGGTTCCCGGGGGAGTGTCGGCGTCCCAGAAGATGCGGCCGAGGTTGCGGGTATTCGGCAGGGCGAACAGGTCCGACTCCAGGACGACTTCGGCCGGGTAAGCCCGGGTGTACAGCTGGTACTCGACGATGCCCGCCCCCTCGCTGGAGGTGCGGAAGGCGTCCCTTTCACTGACGATTCGTGTCTCCAGGAAGCGGATTCTCGGGGCTTCGGGGTACTCGTCCTTTATCTGCAGGTACTGCGGAGCCTGGTTCTTCTCCCGCTCCGGGGAGCTGAGACGCGTCCATTTCAGCCGCCCGCGCGCGTCACTGGTGCCGTCGGAGCCGCGGTGGATGTAGCCGTCGAAGACCGTGGTGTAGCTGCGGATCCAGACCGCCGAGATGCGCAGCTGATCGAGCCAGAAGGTCGCCCCGAGGTCGGCGACCATGAGGCCGCGCTGCGCCAGTGTCGGGGTCGGCAGCTGCTGCGAGAAATAGGTGTTGTAATCCCCGTCGAAGGCGTCGATGGGGGAGCTGACCCCTTCGCCGATGACGTCGAAGCTGCCGCCGCCCTGCTTGATTCCCGGCCCGATGTTGTCCCCCAGGCCCCAGACCTCGACCTCGGCCAGGCGGGGCCGCTCGCGCCGGTAGAAGTCCTTGCGGCCCTGCCGCTGGCCGGGCAGCTGGTCGTACTCCTCCCGGGAGATCGGTTCCTCGAAGCCGCCCTGATCCCTGACGAAATGGACGATGTCGCCGCGGTCTGCCGGGTCGAGGTCCTGCCATTCGGCCTCGGATGCCAGCCTGGTGTGGCGGGACCCCTTGGTGTCGAAGACGACGATGCGAATGGTCTCGACCATGCGGCCGTCCCAGCCGGGAGCGGCGTCCCGCGTGTCCTCCATCCCGAAACTGAAGGTCCGCTGGTCTTCGTTGGGCGCGTCGGTTCCCGCCACGACCGCGAACTCGAGCTCGCCGGCCTCTTCGAGAATCAGCTGCTGGCCGGGCTCGGTGAGCACCTTGAACTGGCGAAACGGGTCTCCGTTCCCGGAATCTGCGAACTTCAGGACGATCTCGTCGACGAGCACCGTCCTCCCCAGGTCGATCTCGATCCACCATTTCTCGAGGGGATCGTTCGCGTCCGGCTCCCAGAAGGTACCGGGATCGTCGTCGAACAGGGCCCCCTGGTCGACGCTGCCGGAGCCGAGCCGGCTGACCCCCTGGCGAACGGAGTACTCGTAGATGGGGAAGGGAAGTTTGTCCTTGGTCTGGAAATCCATCCTCGAAGTTCTGCCCGTTCGGGCGTTCCTCAAGGTGAGAACCCCTTCCTTGGCAGCGGTCATCGTCGTGTCCTCGAGGACGAAGAGCACCCCGTCGATAACGAGGTGGGCTTCGTTGCCCGGGTACTTGAGGAAGTTTGCGTCGAGATACTTCTCCA
>JAPOZF010000203.1:11685-12595 GCA_026706165.1 Gemmatimonadota bacterium | reverse complement strand
CTACTTCTACCGCCTGCAGGTCCGAGACCGGCAGCGCTCGCGCAAGCTTCTCCTGCTGCGCTGAATTTTCAGCCGCGGGCGCGGGCCCTTGTCGGCGGAGGGCCGGCGATGGCCTACCTTATTCTGTTGCATCCGCCGACTGCCGGTGCGACGACAGAAAGGGCTTTCCGATGCCTATCCGCGAGTACCAGTGCCAGGAATGCCAGCACCAGTTCGAGGTTGTCGAGCTCTCCGCGGCAACGGCAACCGTATGCGAATCCTGCGGAAGCCCCCGGCTTGACCGCCAGCTGTCCCCCTTCGCCAGCCTCCCTGCGCGCTCCTCCGCTCCACCGACCCCCTGCGGCCCCTGCGGCTGCGCGCCCTCGGAGGCCTGCTCCTGGGAGAACTGAAGCACCGCCGGGGCGAGTGACGGAGGCCAGCGGATGCGCGGCGGCGATCTCCTGATCGAGTGCCTGAAGGCACAGGGAGTCGGCTGCATCTTCGGCATGCCGGGGACGCAGAACATCCAGATCTACGACTCCCTGCTGCGTTGCGGCGGGGACCGGCTCGGCCACATGCTGGTGCGCCACGAGTACTCCGCCTCGATAATGGCCGACGGCTACGCCCGGGCAACCGGCGACGTCGGGGTGGCGCTGACCGTCCCCGGGCCCGGCGCCAGCAACGCTTCCACCGGCATTCTCCAGGCCTGCACCGACTCCGTTCCGGTGCTGCTGATCACCGGGCAGCACGAATCGAAGCATTACTCCCGCGATCCGAGCAAGCATTTCCACGGCCTCGATCAGCTCTCTTTTTTCGCGCCGATTACCAGGTACCGCGCCAGCGTCCGCTCCGTCGAGGAGATCCCCGCACAGGTCGAGAAGGCGTTCGCCGCCATGCGCTCGCCGCGGCCGGGCCCGGCGCTGCTGGAGTT
>JAPOZF010000203.1:0-11675 GCA_026706165.1 Gemmatimonadota bacterium | reverse complement strand
CCCAGGACGTGATCACCGCGGAGGGCAACGCCGCGGTCTGCCCCCGCGTCGAGCACCAGCCCGCCCCGGCTCCCGACGAGGCCCTGGTACGGGCCGCCGCCGCCAGGTTGCGCTCCGCGCGGCGGCCGTTGCTGCTGGCCGGCGGGGCGGTGATCGCGAGCGGGGCCCGGGCCGAGCTTCGCCGGCTGGCGGAAGGGATTCACGCCCCGGTCGCGACCACGCGCCGCGGCAAGGGGGCCCTTCCGGAGGATCACGAGCTGGCCCTGTGCGACCTCAGCGGTTACCGCGGCCGGCAGGCCCTGGCCGCCGCGGACTGCACGGTGGCGGTCGGCTGCCGCTTTACCTCGATCGATACGGCCAACTGGACCCGCGAGTTCCCGCGGCCGCTGCTGCAACTCGATCCCGAGGAGGGCGAGATCGGCCGCGAATACGAGTGCGACGCCGGCATTCCGGGCGATCTGCGGGCGAGCCTGCGGGGACTGGCCGAAGCCGCCGGCCCCCCCACCTGCCACTGGAGCGGGCTGCTCGAGGAGTGGCGCGGGCGGTTTGCGGCGCAGGCGCCGCTGCCGCTGCTGCCCGAGATACGGGAGTTGCTGCCGGAGGAAGGCATCCTGTCGGTCGACGTGCACGGCATCGGCTACTCCGTCTTTTCCGAGTATCCGATCGCCGACCCGAGGACCTTCATCTATCCCTGCATCGGGGTCTCCCTCGGACACGCCTTTCCCGCGGCCCTGGGCGCCAAGGTTGCCCATCCGGAACGGCCGGTGGTCTGTTTCAGCGGCGACGGCGGTTTCCTGATGGGGAGTTTCGAGCTGGCCACCGCGGTCCGCTATGGAATCAACGTGGTCGCGGTGGTCGTCAACGACGGCGCCCTGACGGCGATCAAGGGCTCCCAGCAGCGGGACTGCGAGGGCCGCACCATCGACACCGAGCTCACCAACCCGGACTTCGTCGCCTTTGCCCGCTCGTTCGGAGCCCATGCCGAGCGGGTCGAGGATCTCGCCGGATTTCGCGGGGCGCTGGAGCGGGGGCTGGCAGCGGAGCGTCCGGCAGTGATCGAGGTGCTTCTGCGCGACCGCCACCAGGAGATCATCAGCTGGATCACCTGGCTGCGAGAGAATCCGTTGAGAGCGTAGGGGGTGTGCGATGCTGAGGCTTCTCCGGTTTTTCCTCGACGATCCGCAGCGGCGCCGCAACTTTTCCCGCCTGCTGCGCCTGTTGTCGGTGTTCGTGGCGCTGGTAGCGCTGTTCAGCGTCCTCTTCCACGTCCTGATGCTTCACGAGGGTCGCGAACACACCTGGTTCACCGGGTTGTACTGGACGCTGACGGTGATGTCGACCCTCGGTTTCGGCGACATCACCTTCCACACCGATCTCGGACGCGCCTTCAGCATGATGGTGCTGCTGAGCGGCACCTTGTTCATGCTGATGCTGCTGCCGATCACCTTCCTGCAGTTCTTCTGGACCCCGTGGGTGCAGTCGCGGATCAACGCGCGGAGACCTCGCGAGCTCGACCAGGGTACCCGCGACCACGTCGTGCTCACCAGGCCCGACCCGGTCTCCATGGCCCTGATCCGGCGGCTGACCGAGTTCAACTACTCCTACGTGCTGATCGAGTCGGACGGGGAGGAGGCGATGCGTTTCTCGGACGAAGGCCTGAAGGTCCTCGTCGGAGACCTCGACGACCCTGACGCCTACCGCCGCGCCCGCGTCTCGGAAGCGGCGCTCGTGGTCACCGCCTGCAGCGACGAGGTGAACGCCCAGGTAGCCTCGACGGTGCGCGGGATTTCCGAGGAGATCCCGATCATCGGGACCGCCGATGCCCCTGCGTCGGTCGACATCCTGCAGCTCGCAGGATGCACCCACGTGCTGCAGCTGGCGGACATGCTGGGGGAGTCGCTGGCGCGGCGCATTACCGCCGGGGACGCGATGGCGCACGTGATCGGCGAGTTCGAAGAGCTGATGATCGCCGAGGCCACCGTAACCCGCACCCCCCTGGTCGGCAAGACCCTGGCGGAGGCGGACCTGCGCCGGAACGTCGGAATCACCGTCGTCGGGGTCTGGGAACGGGGGGAGTTCCAGCCGGCGCGGCCGGAAGCCCTGATCGCCGAGAACACGGTGCTGGTCCTGGCGGCGAACAGGCAGCAGTTGTACCGCTACGACAGCCTGTTCGCGATCTACAACCAGAACCCGGATCCGGTGATCATCATCGGCTCCGGGCGCGTCGGCCGGGCGACGGCGAGGGCCCTGGCAGAGCGCAAGGTCGACTACCGCATCGTCGAGCGCGACCCGGATGCGGTTGACGACCGCGGAAATACCGTGGTCGGATCCGCCGCCGAGATAGAGGTGATCAAGGAGGCGGGAATCGACAGGGCCCCGGCCGTGGTGCTGACCACGCGGGACGACGAGACCAACGTCTACCTCGCCATCTACTGCCGGCAGCTGAGGCCGGATATACAGATCATCGCCAGGGCGAACTCCGAGCGCAGCGTGCCGACGCTGCACCGGGCCGGCACCGATTTCGTGATGTCCTACCCCTCGATGGGGGCCCGGGAGATCGCCAACCTCTTGAAACGGAGCAGCACCCTGATGATCGCCGAGGGGTTGGAGGTGGTGCGGCTCCCCGTGCCGGACAGCCTCGCGGGAAAGAGCATCGCCGCCTCCGGGATCCGACCTCGCACCGGCTGCTCGGTCGTCGCCACAAGTCTGAACGGATCGACCAGCGTCAACCCAGATCCCGGGGAGATGCTGCCGGACGGCGGAGAGATGATCCTGATCGGTACCGCCGAAGGGGAGCGCAAGTTCCTAAGGGAATTCCAGGGGGACTGAACGGTAGAAGACCGCGGCCGGGACAATCTCTTCAGGCCCATCCAGCAGTTTGGTGAGTTGGCAGCAAAAACTGAGGGGCGGGATGACCTCTGAAATTCCTGCCGCTCACCCCGTCCGGATGCGCTATTCGGCGGGGATCTCTTCCAGCTCGCCCAGCACGGCGCGCGCGATCTCGACCTGAGTCGGATTGAGGTTGTTGCGAACCACCCGGCGCATGGCGATCAGCCCCCATTCGTCTCCCTGCCGGGCCTGGGCGACAGCTTCCTCGAATCCGCGTTCGGCGTAGCTGAAGTCGCGCGGCCGGGTCTCGAGATCGAGCCCTTCCCAGTAGTAACGCAGATCGCGCGAGCCGCTCCAGTCCGCGTACACCTCATCCCATGCAAGTCCGCTGAGCCGCTGAAGGTGTGGCTGCAGCATGTGTTCGGCTATGGTGCCGGAGACGGCCTGGTAGCGGTTGTCGAGCGAAACCCGCAGCCGGTCGGCGGTGAGGTTGGGCAGCGCCTTGTGCACCATGAGGGCGTTGAAGACCAGGGTGTCCCCGATCTCGAAGTCGGTGCTGAACCACTCTCCGTCCAGCTCTCCGGGGTCGATCTTCAAACCCCCGGCACCGAGGGAGGAGTGGTGGTCGAGCAGGCCCTCCAGCTCCTGCGACCTGGGCAGGATCGCCAGCGGTCCCAGCTCGATCGGGCAGTCGCCGACCGGGGCCCAGCATGTATAGGTGTCGAAGTTCCCCTGGAAGTGAACGAAGTCCTGGTGCACGGGGGTGGTGTGGTCGGTGAACTGGGGGAACCAGAGGCGGGCGATTTTCTGCGGGTGCGGCAACACCGGCTGGCCGATGACTTTGCCCATGAGGTCGATTACTTCGGGCCAGTGACCGGCGTGGTGGAAGGATTCGAGCTTGTAGACAGCAGAGTACACCGGGGTGTACTCGGGATCCCCCTCGGTGCAGGCCCTGGACGGGTCGGCGATGCCGTCTGCAGGGTCGGTGCCGGGGACCAGCCAACCGGCCTCGGCAATCACCGAGAGCATGTCGCGGCGCAGGGCGAGCATGCGGTCGGCGTCCTGCAGGCGGCGAAAGAACAGGTAGCCCTCCTCGGCGATGCGGCACCGCAGTTCCTCCCCGTCGTCGAGGGCGTCGTTGGAGACCCTGAATTTCCTCAGCGCTTCACTCACTAGGATTTGACCTTTCTTCAGCATCGTCGGCGAAACGCACCGTCCCGGCCGGCGCGGTCAGGCCCGGTCCCAGGGAAAGGCGAACGTCGGCGGGTGCGCGTAGCGCCGCTGGCGGATGCGCAGCTGCCCGCCGCATCCCGGTTCCAGGCGCACGACGAAGGCCGACCGCCGTTGCGAGTCGATCCCCCCCTGAATCTCGACAGACTGGCCGGCGCAGGAAACCACCTCGCTGCGGTGCTCGGCATAGGCGCCTCCCTGGACGAAGACGGTGCGCTCGTGCACCGGGCTGAGATTGACCAGCGACACGTCGACGTTTTCCGCGTCCATGCCCTCGACGAGTGCCCCGACATCCCGCGGCAACCCGGCGCGACGGCGGTCGGCGTCGAAGTAGCGCAGGCGGCAGTGCAGCGAGTGGCCGTCCCGTCCCGTCGGCAGGCCGCCGAGCATCAGGCGGGTCAGGTTCTCGGTGACCGCCGGGTTCAGGCCGTTCATGTCGTCCGACAGGCGGGTGTCCGGGGTGGTCGTGTCGTCGCGCATCCCGGCGACGCGGCCGCGCAGCCGCTCGAGATCGGACTCGAGCGCCTTTTCGGGAAAGGCACCGCCGTTTCCACGCACGAAAGCCACCCAGTCGTCGCCGCCGACGCGTTCGGCGTCCTGGGCGTCCTGGGACCAGAACCAGGTCTGCAGGGCGCCGGCGTCGAAAGGGGTCGATTGGTGGGCGTACCAACCCCCGTCTCCGTGCATGCGCGGGTACATGGTGCGGCCGTCGATCTCGGCGGCGTTGTCGTTGACGCGGTCGATGACCCCTCTCCAGAGATCGACGTAGGACTGCCTGCCCGTCATCAGCAGGGCGTTGGCGAACCCGTAGAAGGCGCGGGCGTAGGCGCAGCACCGGTGCGCCAGCTCCCCGGTCTGGGGCACGGTGACGGTGAACCCCCAGCCGTAGCAGCCGCCCCACCACCGGCCGCCGCACTCGCCGCCGATACTGCCGTCGAGACCGACGTTGCTGGGGATGATGCCGTCGTTTTCGTCGGTGCGCTCGACCCAGGCGTCGACGTACTCCAGCAGCCAGTCGCGGTAGCGCTCGCCGCCGCCGAGGGCGAAGGCGGTGTGGGCGAGCTGCGTCGCCCCGAGGTTGTTCGGGTGGTCGCCGGCGACGTCGGTGTACTCCTCGAAATGGGCGAGCATTTCCGCGTAGCTGCGCTCGCTGTGCAGGAGCCTGAAACGCCCCTCCACCTCGATCGGGTCGCCTGCCCAGTCGAGCGCCGTGGCCTTGCGCAGCATCGGCCCGCGGCTGCCGTTCATCAGCGAGCGAATCAGACGGTGCCGCGGGTCGTAGTTGGGGGCCTGAGGATCCTCGTCCATGTAGAACCCGGCGTAGCGCCTGGCGCGCTGCAGGTAGCGCCGGTCGTATGGGTCGCAGAGGCCGTAATGGAAGAAGGCACTGAATCCCTCGCCGTGGTGGAACCAGTCGAGGCTGACGGGGAACTCCTTGTAGTACATGCCGTCCCGGGCGAAGGGCACCTCGACGGTTCTGGCTTCGGTGTACTGCCGCAGGTGGCCCTCGAAGCCGCGGCGGAACAGCTCGAGGAGGTCGTCGTCCGCCCCGAGGGCGTGAAGCACCGTCCAGTTCAGCTGGTTTTCCGCGGCATCGTCCGGGCCGTCGTCGCCGCCCCAGCGCGGCACGCACAGCAGGTAGCCCTGCTCGTCGAAATAGCGGTCGTAGACCACCAGCCAGGCCGCGGCCTGGGCGTCGAGAAGCTGGCGCTCGAGCAGAGCCCACCGCGGCGGGCGCATCGACCGGTCGAGCGTCAGGAGCGGCGTATGCGCTTCGTGTCCGTTCCTTTCCATGACGAAAAAGGGTAATGAAAGCATCCCGGCCTGAGTAGCCGTACCTCGATTTTTCACGGAACCCGGCCAAGGGCTCTCACCACTTTTCCCGGTGCCGGCCGATGCGGATCTTCAGTGGCGAAATGCTGTTTGCCGAAATTGTCCAAACCTCCCGGTCCGTGGCCGGAACCCGCGCGCGGCTGCAGAAGATCGCCCGCCTCGCCGAGTGCATGCGCGGCCTCGGCCCGGCGGAGCGCGAGGCCGGGGTCGCCTTCCTGACCGGCGAACTGCGCCAGGGCCGCATCGGGCTCGGGTACGCCGCCGTCCGCGACGCCATGCCGGGCAGCGCCGCGCCGTCGCCCCGGCTCGCGGTCGCCGCCGTCGATCTCGCCTTTTCCGAGATCGCCTCCATGAGCGGCCCCGGTTCGGCGCGGGCAAAACTGCAGAGACTGGAAAAGCTGCTGTCGGAGGCGACAGCGGAGGAGCAGGAGTTCCTGGCCCGCCTGGTGTTTGGCGAGCTGCGCCAGGGGGCGCAGGAGGGGATCGTCGTCGAGGCGGTGGCCCGGGCAACGGGCCTTCCCGCGGCATCGGTCCGGCGAGCGGTGATGCTTTCGGGAAACCTCCGCCAGGTCGCCGTCGCCGCCCTCACCGGGGGGGAGGGGGCGCTCGCGGAGTTCCGGCTGCGGCTGCTGTCGCCGGTTCAGCCGATGCTGGCGCAGACCGCCCGGGACCTGGAGGAGTTGTTCGGCCGCCACGGAAGCGTCGGGCTCGAGTACAAGCTCGACGGCGCCCGCGTGCAGGTGCACCGTCTCGGCGGCGACGTCCGCGTGTTCACTCGCAAGCTGAACGACGTGACTGCCGCTGTCCCCGAAGTCGTCGAAGCGGTGCGCTCGCTGCCGGCCACCAGCCTGATACTCGACGGCGAGGCGATCGCCCTGACCGGCCAGGGCCGGCCGGCGCCGTTCCAGACGACGATGCGCCGCTTCGGACGCCGGCTCAACGTCGACGAGATGAAAGCGGAGCTGCCCCTGTCCCCGTTCTTCTTCGACTGCCTTCACCTCGACGGCCAGGACCTCATCGATCATCCGGGCAGGGAACGCGCCGCTGTCCTGAACGGGGTGGTGCCCGGGGAGAGCCGGGTGCCGGGGCTGGTAGCCGCCTCGCCCGAGGAGGCGCAGTTGTTCATCGACGGTGCCCTCCAGGCCGGTCACGAAGGGGTGATGGCCAAGGACATGGAAGCCCCGTACGAAGCGGGGCGCCGGGGCGCCGGCTGGATGAAGCTCAAGCCGTCGCACACCCTCGACTTGGTGGTCCTTGCCGTCGAGTGGGGGAGCGGCAGGCGCAAGGGTTGGCTTTCCAATCTTCACCTCGGTGCCCGCGACGAGGCCGGCGGGTTCGCCATGCTCGGCAAGACCTTCAAGGGAATGACCGACGAGATGCTGCGCTGGCAGACTGCAAGGCTGCAGGAGCTGAAGGTGGGGGAAGAGGGGCACGTCGTGCACGTGCGTCCCGAGCTCGTGGTCGAGGTCGCCTTCGACGGCGTGCAGGCCAGCCCCCAGTACCCCGCCGGGATGGCGCTCCGCTTCGCACGCGTCAAGCGCTACCGTCCCGACAAGCGGGCAGTCGAGGCCGACACGGTCGCCGCGGTGCGGGGGATTTTCCATCGATCGCGGGAAAGCGGTTAAACGCCGTCAG
This sequence comes from Gemmatimonadota bacterium, assembly GCA_026706165.1. Next base: position 4,148 of record JAPOZF010000203.1, on the reverse strand, counting down.
GGGCACGGCTGTCTCAATTTCCCAAGGAACCAAACCATTTCAGGAGGAAAATCCGATGGAGTTGAAGAGGATGGCCATGCTGCTCGCGGCGCTGCTGCTCGTCGCCGCGGCAACCAGCTTTGCGCAGCGATTCAGCGGGGGAGGGGGTCCCGGGCGCGCCGGGGGCGGCGGAATGATGCCGCTCGAAAGCGACTGGGCCCTGATCAGCTTCGAGCTCGACGTCTCCCCGGTCACTCTCGGGAAGCTGAGACCTGTGTACCAGAAGGCATGGGATCAACGCAGCGACCTGTTCGCCCGCATCCGCAACCAGGAGATCGATCGCGCCCGGATACCCGACCTGATGGGGAGTATCCGGGCGGAACTCGACGCGGCTCGCAACGAGACGCTGTCGGAAGCTCAGGTCGCCCGTCTCGTCGAGCTGCGCTCGCAGCGCCGGGACTTCGGCGGTGGATTCCGGCGCGGCCGGTAGACGCCGAGACGGGAATCCCATTCCTTACGCCGAGGAGCGGTTTCACGGGGTAAGGTCAAAGGGGACGGAAAACCGGAAAGGAAAAATGAACGACGAAGAACGCTTCCAGTTCGACCTCGAGGGGTATCTCGTCATCAGGAACGCGCTGTCCCGGGAGGAGGTTGCCGGGATCAACCGCGTCGCCGACGAGAGGTATCCCTACGGCGAGCCGAACGAAAAGGGGGAGTGGTCGGTTTTGCCGTGGGGAGAGCCGGTGAAACGGCTGATCGATCACCCGAGGATCCTGCCGGATCTCATGGAGCTGCTCGGCGACCGCGTCCGCCTCGACCACGACTACGCGCTCTTCATGGATGAAGGGGAAAAACGGGGGGGACTCCACGGCGGAACCGGTTATACCCACTGGTACCGCTACCGCAACGGCAGGATGTCAAACGGCCTGACTGTGGTCACCTGGTTCCTGACCCCTGTTCCGGAAGGAGCCGGCGGTTTCGCCTGCGTGCCCGGCAGCCACAAGAGCAACTTCGATGCCGGCGACATCCCGGAAGAGGTGCGTTCCTTCGAACGCCCGGTGGAGTACGTCGTCCAGCCGGCGGGTGAAGCGGGGGACGCCCTGATTTTCACCGAGGCGGTGATTCACGGCACGATGCCCTGGCGTTCCTCGACGGAGCGGCGGACGCTGCTTTTCAAGTACAGTCCGGGCCACTCGTCGTGGGCAAGGGACTGGTACGGCGGTTGCGACGTCGGCGCCCTCACCCCGCAGCAGCAGAGGCTGCTCGCGCCCCCTTCCGCCCAGGCTCACGAACCGGTGGTTCAGCCATAGGGCCGCAGGCCGGTATCGACGTGAATCGGGCGGCCCCGGCTTTTTCGGGCGCGGCCTTGAGAACTCCAAACCCGGTTGGCTGTGATCCGTCCCATCCCCTCCCAGGAGACCTCGGAAGAATGAACCTGTCCTGCTGTGCCTGGGCTTTGTCCGGGATACCTTCCGGAGTGGCCGGCCAGGTCGCCGGCCTCGGCTTCGAATCGGTGGACCTGCGGCCCTTCGCCTTTGCCGGAGAGAGGGGAAGAAACCAGCTGGCCTCCGCCGGTCTGGAAGTCCGCTGCGTCGCGGCTTCCGCCGGCGTTCACGACGATCTGTCCCTCGAGTCGTCCGACCGAGCCGTCGCGAGCGCGGCGCTGCGCCAGCTCGACATCGCCTTCGAGTACGCCGCCTCCCACCGGGCCTGCACCGCCTACATCGTGCCCGGCGGGGAGGCGGTGGGGGACTTCGGAAGGTATGCAGCGGCCCTCGGCGAGGCCGCCGGGCTGGCGCAACAGCGCGGCCTGCGGCTGGCGGTGGAGCATTTCCCCGGCCGTGCCCTCCCGACCGTGGCAGCCACCCTCGACCTCCTGGCGGAGATCAATCACCCCAATCTCTACCTGTTGCTCGACCTTGGGCACGCGCAGATGTCGGAGGAGGATCCCGTGGGGGCGATCGAAGCCGCAGGGCCGCGGCTGGGGTACGTCCACCTCGACGACAACAACGGCGTTGACGACTCCCACCTGGCGCTGTTCGACGGGGTGCTGACCAGGGAAACGCTGCGCCGCACCCTGGCAGCCCTGCCGACGGTCGGCTACGACGGTCCGGTCAGTCTCGAGTTGAACCCCGAACTCCCCGACCCCGCGGATGCCCTGAGGAGAAGCCGGGAGGCCGTCGAAGAAGCGCTGAACTGAGGCTCAACGGGCAGGCAGGGGCGGATGCTCCCGGTTCGGTGGGGGCGGCCACCGCTGGGCCGACTGGGCCGACGCGATTCAGGTGTATCGGCGGCCGTTGTCGCGGCGTCTCCCAAGCGGGATTCCTGGTGGAACAGCCGGTAACCCGGGAGCTTGCGCGCCGGGGTGCCGCAGGAAGGCGGAGGGCCCTATCCATGGGGCGGCCGGCCCCCAGGGCCGGCCTGTGGCTTACGGTCCCCTCAGCCGGCGTAGGAGTAGGAAGGGACGCCTTCTGCCCCGGGCCTCAGGCGGAACAGAGAGCCGGCCAGGGGTTGCCCGTTCAGCGCCTCCTCGTCGAGGCCCTCGCGGGCGCAGGTGACGTAGAGATCATCGAGCTCTTCACCCCCGAAAGCGCAGGAGGTCACGTTGCTCACCGGCAGCCGGAGCTCGCGAATCATTGCGCCCGACGCCGGATCGTAGCAACGCACCCCCGAACCCTGGTACACGGCGATCCAGAGGTTGTCATCGGCGTCGATCGCCATCCCGTCGAATCCACCGTCCGCCTCGTTGACGACCACTACGCGCTCGTTGCGGATTTCGCCGCTGTCGATGTCGTAATCGAAGGCGCGGACGTTGTTGGCGGCGGTGTCGATGTAGAACATGGTGTCGCAAGCCCCGTTCCAGACGATGCCGTTCGAGATCGTCACCGGTGAAATCTTCCGGGTCAGGGTACGGTCCGTATCCAGACAGTACAGAGCTCCCGCGTCCGGTGTGGCGTCGAAGGCCATGGTTCCCGCCCACAGGCGTCCCGCAGGATCGCACTTGCCGTCGTTGAAGCGGTTGCCGGGGATGTCCCGCTCCGGATCGACGATCGGTGCGATCTTCTCGGACTGGAGGTCGAGGGTGGCGATCCCGTTGTGGAGGGCGATCACGACCCCGGCGCCGGCATGGGGGACCACGGTTCCGACCGCCTGGCAGGTCGGGATGGCGCGGTTGGAGCCGGTTTCGGGGTCGTAGAGATAGAGCTCGTGGTCGAGGATGCTCACCCACAGGAGAAGCTTGCGCTGCGGGTCCCAGACAGCCCCCTCGCCCAGGCGGGCTGGTTTCTCGACGACGACTTCGAATTCGGCGTATTCGTTTGCCATGAACATATCTTGGAATGAATGGTGAATGCGAAAGAATACGGGGCGGCGCCCTGGTTTGCCATTCTCTCGGAAGGGGGCATACACTTCTGCAGCGCGTCCGGCAACCACGCCGGCCGCATGATTCCTGCACATCCCCGGGGGCTGGCCATTGCCCGTTGCCCCCGGCCATGTCGTTGGCCGGCTTTCCTCCGGACCGGCGGCAGAACTCCATGAAAACAGATTCACTCCAGTCGCCCCTGGCCGGCCGCGGCCACTGGGTTTTCGACATGGACGGCACCCTGACCGTGGCCGCCCACGACTTCGACGCCATCCGCAGCGAGCTCGGAGTGCCCGCGGGGAAGCCCTTGCTGGAGACGCTGGCGACCCTGCCGGCGGAGGAAGCGGAAAGGGCCAACCAACGGCTCGCCGAAATCGAGCTAGAAATCGCGGCCAACGCCGTCGCCCAGGAAGGGGCCGCCGAGCTTCTCGCCCACCTGCGCGAGGGCGGGCGGAACATCGGCATCCTGACGCGCAACACCGCCCCGGCCGCCAGGGAAACCCTGGTCGCCGCAGGCCTGATGCCGTATTTCGACGACGGTGCCATCGTCGCGCGCGAAACCTGCGCCCCGAAACCGGACCCGGCCGGGGTGCACCACCTGCTGCGGCACTGGAAGGCGACCGCCGCCGCCGCGGTCGTCGTCGGGGACTACCTGTACGACCTGCAGGCGGGAAGGGCTGCCGAGGTCACGACCGTCCACTTCGACGTCACCGGGCGGTTCCCGTGGCCGCAGTTCGCCGACTACGCGGCCGGCCACCTCCGGCAGCTGCTCGCCCCCGCGGGCGGGTCAGGCCCTGGCGCCGGCGCC